>VFKX01000049.1 GCA_009885285.1 Candidatus Falkowiibacteriota bacterium | reverse complement strand
TCGGCGTGGTCGTGCCGTTATTACTGGCACTTAGACTGACCGTGCCACTATAATCATAGGGGTTACCATTTAAGTCTATCGATGTGACTATCAAAATAATTGGTCTAGTAGCCATTTGCCCGTTGCTATCAATATTGTTAAAGGTAAAACCGCCGAACATTGAGGCGTTGATACCTTTAATAGTCGACCAAGGCGTATACAGACCGCCCTGATTAGCTCTTGTTCGCCAATAACTATTGGTGTTTATAAGGCCATTAATATTATACGACGTTCCGGAAACGGTTATCGGCGCCGGCCAATTACTTGTACTCGTAGCAATATTGATCTGATAATCTGTCGCGCCTAAGAATACCGGCCAATATAAAAAAGTGCTGGAGTTGTTCCAGGTACCATTATTTCCAAGATTACCACTTAATAATAGCGTCAAGGAAAGCCAATTAAAACTGGGGTGGTTGCGGATAGCTCCGTAGTTAGTAATATCTCCATTAACAGTCAGCGCTCTATTTCCCTGGTCATTCTGCAAGGCCGCTCCAGCCCTAACAGACAAAGAACCATTAATAGTCACACTACCCCTCACTTCAACAATGCTAGCATTATTAATTACTACATTAGCATTTGCTACTGATCCATTGCTGAAGTAAGAGTTATTATCAAATATCAACAGATTAGAAGATGTTATGGTCCCGGAATAATTCGCCCTGATGTGCGCCTCGGAATTACCGGTAATATTCCCTGTTCCAGAAATGTCTCTGAAGCTAACCGTGCTCCCTGTGTTCACATTTATCGTATGACCGTTAAAGCTGAAATTACTGTTAAACACAGAACTACCATATATTGTAAAGTCATCGTATAGGGTAAAAGTCGTATTAAGAGTTCCATTTATTGTCCTAGCCTGAGTGGAGCGCAAATCAACCCAAGAATTATTCCAGGTACCATTATTAGTGATGTCGCCGGTCACGGAAACCGTCAAATATAGCCAATTATAGATTATGCTATTGCGTATCGTACCGTTATTAGTAATACCACCATTCACCGTAAAGGTATAATGTCCTTGATCATTCATCAGAATGGCGTTAGCTTCAACCAGCAAAGAACCGTTCAATATCGCGCTACCGCCAATCTTAACCGTGCTCGTGCCCTTAATGACGGCATTGGAATTTATCACGCAAGCCCCGCTCAGGACAGCTCCATCCTCAAAGATAATCTGGTTAGTAGACGTTGCCACGCCGGAGAAACTGCCGCGAATATATGCTTTTGAGTTATTGATATTGAAATTTCCGGACTCAGACCCGGTTACGATAACATCGCCCCCTCCTGTTATAGTGGCATTATTGGAAATATTTCTAAAAGTAACAGTATCATTCTGGGAAATATTGACTGTATGGTTGCTGAAACTAAAATTTCGGAAGAAAACAGGATTACCCGAAATAGTGAAATCGTCATAAAGGGTAATATTGCTGTCAATATTCCCTGTAATAACTTTGGAGGTTTGGGACCTAAAATCAGTCCAGTTATTTATCCAGCTTCCGTTATTGGTCAAGTTTCCGGAGATCGACACCGTTAGATTTAACCAAGCCGCATTAGGATCATCTCTGACCGTGCCATTATTGATAACACTGCCATTGACTGTCAAAGTTTGATGATTGGTGTCATTATGGACTACGGAATTTTGTTCAATCAGTAAGGAACCATTGATAGTCGAGTTGCCCTTTACCTTCACCGTGCTAGTACCTCTTACTTTCACATTAGCGCTCATGACTGACCCGCCGCTGAAGTATGACCCATTCTCAAAAACAACAAGATTGGAAGATGTAATTGAGCCGGAAAAATTTGACTTGATGTATACCTCCGAGCTTCCAGTTAGCGATCCCGTGCCGGAAACGCTATTAAAAGTGATGTGATCATTGGCAGTCAGGCTAAGAGAGTGTCCATTAAAATTAAAGCTTCTACCAAAGACAGGACTACCAGAGATAGCAAAATCATCGTAAAGCACCACATCAATATTAATAGGACCAGAAATCGTCTTGCTCTGGGCAGACAATAAACCAATTCTTGTAACGCTCCAGCTAGCATTATTTTCAATATTTCCGGCTATCAGAATTTCAAAAAGCATCCAAGGACATCCTGTATTATTTCGGATTGTCCCGTTATTTACGACATCTCCGTTAACAGTAAGGGTTCTGTCTGCCGCATTATTCTGTAAAATACCGCTACTAGAAACTTTTAATCCCGCAATCGTCAGATTACTCGGCACTTCTATTGACCCGTTAATTTCAACAATGTCAGATGAATTCGGCACTCTGTTCTCTACCCAAGTGCCAGAATTATTCCAATTACCTCCGCCGACAGAATGAATGGTGGGGTCTGCCGCTTTAGCGGTCTGACAGAAGCCAAAAAAGGCGGCTACAACAAAAACCGCGAACAGGGCGCGTTGCACGAAGATTTTGTTGAACATAAATTATATATTAATAGTAATTAATAATACTTTATGCTGGGGATACCAGAAATGATGAGTTCAGAATTGATAAATCTATTTCCAATATAGCATCGTAGTCCTAATAACACAAATTCAACGCAATACAACACAACAATGATTACTTTCCATCATCTACAAAAAATTCATAACCGCCGATCAGTACTGGCGTGGATAATAAGTACCAGATAATAACATCATCGAGCGGAAAAACATGGCCGAAAATATTTAGCGGCAGGAGATACTCCCCCGGCCACCACCAACTGCCGATCATTAAAGAGACGATTTCATAAACAAAAAAGACGCCAGCGAAAAAAATTGTCGGCAACCAGGTCTTAAACAATATACGCGGCAATTGATAAAAAATAATAGCGCCCGGCACCAGCAGGATTATTAGCGACAACGTGTGGTAATTAAAGGCGATAGCGCGCTGATTAATAAAGAAAGTGGTAAAGGCTAAAACCGATAACAAACAGTAGCCGATAATTATCCAGCGAAAACGGGGCGATATTTTTTTATTCGTATCCCTGTCCACAAAGTATTCATAGAAAGATAAGACCCAGAAGAAATTTAAAAAAGCGAAAAGCAGATTCTCCAGTGGCGCTATCCCGAACAGCCGGGGCAAGACTGACTGGACATCCCAGGCATTGGTCAGGCGAGCGGCCAATTCGACGGGCGGAGCGAAGAGTAAAGTTGTCAGTAAAGAAAACCAAAATATTTTAGCGCGGGACCGTTCTAGCCAAACAAAATTTATTATCGCCGGTGGCACCAGCACAATCAGAATTGAAAGTAGATAAACAGGCTTGATTAGATAAACGAAAGCACAAGCCAATAGTACATATATACCGAGAAGTACTAGGCGCCGTCTTTTTAACTTATTCAGCATAAATATAATAGTTTAAACCACCTTCCCTTTTAACTCCCGGCGCCTCTCCTTATAGTCTGGAATAACCTGACCGACCAGCGCCCAAAACTTGGCGGAATGATTAAATTCTTTCAGATGACAGAGCTCATGGACAACTATATAGTCAGCTGCCTCCGGAGATAATTCTACCAAGCGATAACTGAAGTTAAGATTGCCGGTCCGAGAACAACTGCCCCAGCGGGTTCTTTGGTCGCGGATACTGATTCGTCCGTATTTAAAATTATAGTAACGATTGAAATACTCCAGGCGGCCAGTGATTAAGCGGCGCGCCGCTTCCTTATTCTTTAAATAATCCTCCCGCAAATGCGGCCGAGTCAAACTGACTGGCATGGCCCGAAACTTTTCCAACTTTTCCTCAATCCAAGCAGCCTTAGAATTAAGAAAATTTTCGGCCATGGCTTTGCTCAGAAAGAACGGCTTCGTGACCACCACCCGGCCGTCACGATGAATAGCTATGCGGATATGCCGAGAACGACGGACGGTTTTAATGATATACGGAAAGCTCAGGCTCATGGCTGGTAGGTGCCGACAATTTGGTAATTGGCGAGCAATTCAGTCGGGTGTTGGCCATGAAAAGCCGCCGTCAGGTCAATGCCCGCGCCATAGCCGTGGTGATCGCCGTCGCGATAAGCGCTGGAGACGTCATAAACGACGCCATCAACAGCCGTATAGGCCAGTCGACCATTCTTGCCATCATAAGCAGCTAAAGAGGCGGCAGTGAAAACATGCGGGCTTACTTGAACAGCCGGAGCGGTCGCAAACTTAGTCACAAGCTTAACAGCGTCAGAGCCAGTTATAATTGTATTCACTGTCTTCACAGTGCCTGCAACCGGCGCTATAGCCGTCGCCGCCGGCTTCGGCATTATTATCGGTTCCTCAATTTCAGCCACAAAGAAAAAATGGACATACAAAAAGAAAGAAACTAAGAGAATATAGAAAGTCACTAATAATAGTTTAGTATATTTATTCCAAATCCGGTTGCGCAAGAAAGACAAGCGCAAGCCCCAGAATGAATGGAGTACAAATGCGATTATTCCCACTCCACCCAGCCAAGCAAAATGCAAACTGCGAGCAAAGTCCCGATCAATCAAACCCTTAGTCATGCCATAACCGCTAATCGCGTAAATAATAACCACGGCCATCAAAAACCAAGCCGAGTAGCGATCGACTTTGGTCATTACCTTAATGGCGTTAAATTTAGGGCGAGGCTCGACCGGAGCGCTTAAATTTACTTCATCCATATAATTAAATGAGGATTAAATTATTTTTTCCTCTTCCCCTTTAATTGGCCGCAGGCAGCATCAATACCAGAACCAAAGCTGAGGCGGATAGTGGTTGGAACACCATTATCTTCTAAAATTTTCTTGAAAGCGTCAATCCTATCCCGATCAGACGGCCGGAACTTGCCGGTGGCATTATACGGAATCAAATTAACCATATATAATGGCTTCTTCATGATACTGGATAATTCCAAGGCATCCTTTTCAGAGTCATTAACATTCTTAATCATCAGATATTCGAACATCACCCGGCGGCCGGTTTTCGTGATATAGCTATCAACGGTCCGAAGCAAATCATGGAGAGAATATTTCTTGGCAATTGGCATTAGAGATTGGCGCAAGTCGTCATAGGCGGCATGCAATGAGATGGCTAGATTAATCTGTAATTGTTCGCCGGCTAAGCGCTTAATGCCTTCAGTGATGCCGACCGTCGAAACCGACATGCGTCGTGCTCCAATATTAAAGGTTTCTTCATTGTTCAAAAATTTAACCGCCTTAATGAATTCATTATAATTTAAGAAGGGCTCACCCATACCCATAAAGACCAGGTTACCAATCTTTTCACCCTTGCCTTCCGTCTTCAAGAAACGTTCCCAGAATAAAACCTGCTCCACGATTTCTTCAGACGATAGGCTGCGGCTGAAACCGCCCATGCCGGTGGCGCAGAAAGCACAGCCCAAAGGACAACCGACCTGGGAAGAAACACAGACAGTATTGCGAGCTTCTTTCTGGCGGATCAGGACGGTCTCTATAATTTCTTCGTCATTTAGAGTGATTAAAGCCTTGACGCTCTTCGGTCCGGTCTTGGATTTGAAAGTTTCCGCGTTGATTTCTAACGGGCATTCAGCCATTAGCTTTTCACGCAAAGCTTTAGGCAAGCTCGAAGCTTCTTCCCAAGAAGAAATATGCTCCTGCCATAAGGCCTTATTGACCTGGGCGTAACGGAATTTCGGCTCTGTCTTTAAGATGTCGTTCAATTTTTCTAAATTCATATTATTTTTTTCTGATAATTATCTTGACAATCTCACTCCGAGCAGCAGTCCGCATCGGCGGGCCCCAGGAACCGGCCCCGCCGTTCACTACCAGGTTAAAATCACCTTCATTAAATAAGCCGTAGCCATAACCCCGATGCGCCCACTTAGCGATATAATTAAAGGGCCAAATCTGGCCGTCATGGGTATGTCCCGATAATTGCAAATCGATGCCGGCACTTTTCGCCAGATTAATATTCTTTGGCGCGTGGAACATGAGAATACTCGGTCTGGCCGCGTCGTAGCCTGATTTCTCTAAAATCGCTTTTTCTAAATTAAAATCATTCTCGAACGAATAGTCTACGCCGATAATCTGCAGGCCTTCAACCGTTTCCATACGATTATCCAGGATATTAACCTTATTTCCTTGAAGTAAGGCAATCGCCCTGTCAAAGCCCAAGTATAAGTCATGATTGCCAAAACCATAGTACACGCCCTTCGGCGCTTCAAGCAAATTAAGAGGATGATTCAGCCAGGAAAAATCGGATTCCATGCCGTCGAACAGGTCGCCGGTAATAAATACCGCCTCTGGCTTCAGTTCATTGACTTGCGCCAGCAAGGAATAAAAGAACTTTTGCCGATAAACCGGACCAAGATGGATGTCGGAAATATGAACAATCGTCTTATTATTCCAAGCCTCCGGCAAATCCTTGATAAACACTTCGTACTCGACGACATGTGGCACGGCTGCCCGATAGACGCCGATAAGAGAAATCAGGAAACCAAGAGCCAAGAAAGCGATGCGCCAAGCAAGTTCCGGTAAAACTATGCCTAAAGCTGCCGTCACTGCCTTAACAATAATGATTAGCAAAGCGATGAGCAAGAGGTTGACTAGGAGCCCAATCCAGAAACCGGAAAAAATATAATACCATCTGGTAAAAACATTATCCCATTTATGAATTAGGTACGAAGACAAAATGGCACTGATGAACAAGAAAATAATAACAGCTGCGACCGCTAGTTGCGACGGGCTAGAAGTAAAATGCAATAGCTTAATCAGAATCGCCCCTAACAGCACGTGTCCGAGAATGAGCACGATAACGGAAACCCCGAAAAAAATAAATTGCATCATATAGTTTTATTTGCCGACAAAAGGAAAATTAGCATAAGCCGCCTGCTCGCCTAATTCCGCTTCAATTTCCATCAAGCGGTTGTACTTAGCGGTCCGCTCACTACGGGCCGGAGCACCAGTCTTAATCTGGCCAGCGCCGAGCGCAACGACAAGATCAGCGATAAAGGCGTCTTCAGTTTCGCCGCTGCGATGAGAGATAACAGCCGTCATACCATTTTTTCTAGCCAGCAACACGGCCTGGACAGTTTCTGTCAGCGTGCCAATTTGATTAAGCTTGATGAGAATAGAATTTGAAGATTTCTCAGCAATGCCCCGCTCGAGGCGTTTAACGTTAGTCACATACAAATCATCGCCAACCACTTGGACCTGATTTTGATTAGCGGCTGTAAATTCTTGAAAAGCGGCCCAGTCATCTTCGGCAAAGACGTCTTCAAAAGAATGAATAGGATATTTCGCTTGTAAATCAGCATAAAAATCAATCAGCTCGGCGCCGTTTAAGGACTTACCCTCCTTCTTTAAATTATATGAACCGTCCGCGTAAAATTCAGTCGCCGCTGCATCAATACCATAAACAATTTCTTCGCCCAGAGAATAACCGGCGCTAACCACCGCTTCGGTCAACAAAACAAAAGCCTCTTCATTGCTTTTAACCGCCGGCGCAAAACCGCCTTCATCGCCAACGCTAATGCTATAGCCGTGGTCCTTCAATACTTTTTTCAAAGTCTGATAAATTTCCGCGCACATCCGCACCGCGCCGCTAATAGTTTTCGCACCAATCGGCAGAATCATATATTCCTGAATATCCGTTGCCCAATTGGCGTGTTTGCCGCCGTTTAAGACATTCATCATCGGCACCGGCATGACATAAGTGCCGTTAAAATCCGGATTAAGCTTGACTAAATATTGGTATAAAGGAATATTCAAACCGTTAGCCGCCGCTCGGGCAGTCGCCATAGAAACAGCCAGAATGGCGTTAGCTCCTAAATTCGCTTTATTATCAGTGCCGTCAAGCTTAATCATGGCACCATCAATAGCCGCTTGATCTTCCGGGTCCTGACCGACCAGAGCCGGCTTAATTACCTCGATGACATTTTTAACCGCCGTTAAGACGCCGAGGCCGTTATAGCGCCCCTTATCGCCGTCGCGCAATTCCACAGCTTCATAGCTGCCGGTCGAAGCGCCACTCGGCACCATGGCAGTGCCAGTCGCTCCGTTATCTAAAATTACGGTCGCTGACACAGTCGGATTACCGCGCGAATCCAAGATTTCTATAGCTTTTATATCCTTGATTTTCATAAGTTTATAGGCAAAAATTTTTAGATGATAATATGGTCCTTATTAATGTAACGTTCTGTTCTTTCAATCACTTTCTTCAACATCTTAACAGCTTCGAGGCCATAATCACCGACCGCTGTTTCGTCGGACAACATCACAATGTCGCCGCCATCAAGCACCGCGTTAGCGATGTCTGAAACTTCCGCGCGGGTCGGGCTCTGATTCTTAATCATAGAAGTCATAACTTGAGTCGCAATGATAGCGGCTGTATTATGCCAATGCGCATGGCGAATCAAATTCTTCTGGACGATTGGCAATTCCTCAATCGGCGTCTCAATGCCCAAGTCGCCACGGGCAATCATAATAATATCTGACACTACGATAATGCGATCAATATTCTTCAGAGCAATCGCTCTTTCAATTTTGGAAATAATCTTAACCCCCTTGTTCTTACCGATTAAGCGGCGCAATTTCTGAACATCGGCGGCCGTCTGGACGAATGATAAACCGACATAATCGACGCCGGTCTTCAAGCCGAACTTCAGGTCCTGGATATCCTTCGGAGTCAGGCCGCCCTTCTTCATGTTTGTGTGCGGCACGTTAATCCCTTTGTTGGAACTCAGCAAGCCACCATGAATAACCTCGGCGGTAATAACTTTTCCGTTCACGTCGCGGACAGTCAACTCAATCTCGCCGTTACATAAGTATAAAGGCTGATTTTTTTTGATATCGCGGCAGAGATCAGAATTATCAATCGGAATGACACCGCCTGTTTTATATGGCAATTTGGAATAGGTGAAATCATAAACTTCTCCGTCTTTCAGAGTGATTCCGCCTTCCGTCATCTTGCCGACGCGGATGCGCGGACCCTGAAGGTCGAGTAAAATCTTGATTTTCCGCTCAGAATTGACATTAAAATCATCGATTAATTTCTTGATGCGCTTGTACTGTTCATAGCTGGCATGGGAAAAATTGATGCGAATAATATCAACACCTGCTTCAATTAAAGCTAAGAGTTTGTCAGGGGCTTCGGATTTCGGACCAATAGTGGCGATTATTTTGGTAATCATAGTTTTAAGATTAATTATTATTAAGATAGTATAAGGCAAATATCAGATTCTGCCTAGGCGTGCCTACTTTTTATCTTTAAGATTAGATAAATTATCGATAAAATTCTGATAAAATTCCAGGTTATTAAGGCTAGCGAGCTTATGGCCGAGCGGCTCGTTCATCCGAAAAAGATGGTGAATATAGGCCCGGGAATGCTTTTTTAACTCATTTAGGCGGCTCTCCCGATTAATCGGCCGAAAATCCAGGGCGAACTTCGCGTTATTAATGTTAATATTCTCGTATTTCGGGAATTTCTTTAAGAAAAAGAGTTTGCCGTGCCGCCCTTCTCTTGTCGGGATAACGCAATCAAACATATCCCAGCCCATCAAGGCACAACGATAAATATCCTCAGGTGTCCCGATGCCAAGCGCAAAGCGCAGAGCATCCTTAGGAATCGCATCGGCTGTCACCTGCAAGACCTCGCCCAGAAAATTTCCATCCTTATCTATCGGCCGGGCACCGAACCCGTAGCCGTCAAAGCCGATCTTTACTAATTCGCTCGCGCAATGTCGGCGCAAATCAAGCTCCGCTCCGCCTTGGATAACAGAAAATAGGAGCGGCCGCTTGGCTCCACTTAAGCGGCGCTTCTTCACCTGACGATCAAACTCTATCCGGCAGCGTTTCGCCCAGGCAATGGTGCGTTCCACCGCTTTTTCCAAATCAGCCCGGGAAAATTCATTCGGCGGGCAATCATCCAGGCAGACCATCATATCCACACCGAGGGCAAACTGGATCTGAATGGATTTTTCCGGAGTGAGCTCATGCTTGGAACCATCGAGCGGTGATTTAAAAATCACTTTATCATCGGTGATTTTTCCCATTTGCTGATTCTTATGAATAAGAGAGAAAACCTGAAATCCGCCGGAGTCCGACAATAATGGTCCGGACCAATCCATGAACTTATGGATGCCGCCGGCCCGCTCAATAATCTTCAGGCCCGGCTGTAAATACAAATGAAAAGTATTAACGACAAGAGCCTTAGTCTTAGTGCGGGAGACGGCTTCATTATCAGTCAACTTCACGAAACCGCGAGTCGCATCTGGCATATAAAAAGGCGTGCTTAACCGGCCATGGGCCGTGGTCAAGATTCCCCGGCGCAAGCCGGACTTCAGGGTTTTAGTCAGTTTAAACATATGATTATATTTTATCCGTTTCCTTACTCAACTCGGCCGGAATTATTCAGCCCAGCGATATCATCATCTTCTAATTTTGTAGTCTTCGGACCAGTTTTCTTGGTTATCGTTTCTCGGGTCTCAGTGTCAGTCGCACTAACTGTTGACCCTGGAGAAAGGACTAAAATCTTATTGCGGTCACCGGTCGACGGCGTCAGGCTGATGCCGAATTCCGCATCCACGCGATAAACAGATACCGGCAATTTGCCTATTTCCCAGATAACCTGACGACTCGCATTGTCATAATACAGATTACCGACTTTGGTGCTGTTATTATTATCCCATTCCACATAACTTGGCAAGGACATAACCACGCGGGTATCGCTCAATTCATGCAGATTATTCTTCACTGTCCAATAAACGCGGAAGCTGGTTTTCTCTCCGGTTTTCGGCGGCAAGGGTCCAGAACCAACCGGCATGTTATCGCTATTAAAATAAAGCACGCTTTCGGCTAGCGACAAGTCGCTATTGATGCGACTGGTAATAGTGTTGCTCTTATTCTCCGTGCTCTTCGGCGCCTTATTATTCATACTGTATTGGCCGTAAGAAATAACACTCAGATTTTTGCCTTGATCACTATCATTAAAGGCGGCGAGATTCAGGCTAAAATCAATCGTTCCCTCTTCCCCTGGTTTTATTTCAGCCAGGCCAGGAATTTCTTTCTTGGTCCAAATAATGGAACCATTCTTCACTTCGCCTTTTTTCTCATCAACGAGCGTGTTCCAGTCCAGGAATTCGCTATTTAAACCGGCGATAATGGCCACATCCTGATAAGCAGTGCTGCCATGATTCGCATAAGTCAGAGAGTAATGCAGAGTCTGACCGAAGGTGAGAGCGCCATCACTCTTAGAACCATTTAAAATCATCGTTAAATTCAAATCACTCGAAACGAGCTCCGGCTTAAAGGCTTTTTCCCAGAAGACATAAGACTCGCCGTTCTCCAGTTTCTTTTCCAGACGGACTTTTATTTCCAAATTATCCGATTTCTGCTTAATCTGATAAGTCACGGGAATTTCTTGGCGCCCAGAAGCTTGCAGCAGATTGCTAACGGTCCAAGCTGCGCCGCCGCTTTTCTTAATAATAATTGAAGTTCCGGTAGCTATGACCGGCAAAGTACCCGTCGCCTTATTCTCTACTTCGGAAACAACCGAAGCATCAGCCTCAACCGGCAAAGTAAAAACGATATTAAAATCACCCAGATAATTATCCTGAACATCAGACAAAGCCAAACTGATTTCATTGTCCTGATTAATAAAAGCGGTATTTGAATAATTCAAATCAACTTTAAAACCCAGGCCATTAACGATTGTAGAAGCCGAAGACTCCTTCTTAAACTGGCTCGATAAGGTACCCGGCAAATAACTGAGATAGGCGACAATAACGTTAATTGAATCAGCTTGATTAATCAGCCGGCCGGTCACAGTCACTGAACCGGTCGCACCCGGATCGATGTTAGGCAGATCCCAGCCGTAATTACCGCTTTGCGGCGCAATGGAGGCCGAAGTGAAAATGAAGTTTTCCGGGTACTGCAATTCCAGGCGGGCTTGTGACAAGAGATAACTGGTCGGATTATGATAAGTAATTTGATAGGTAAACTCTTGGCCAGCCAGGATATTTTCCGGGGCGACAATCTTAAAATCCAGGCCGCTAACATCATTGCTCTGTGATTGCCAATAGGTGTAAGCGAAATAAGCTATTGCCCCGATCAGCCCGAGAAGAATTAATTTCTTAAATAGCCGGACGATAAACATCGGTCGCTTCTTGATTTTCACTTTTTGGACGTCAACCTGACCGCCCTGCTTATCTTCATATATATCCGATAAATTTAAGTCAATTTCCTGCTCGCGCACTTCCCGTCCGACCACCCGCTCAAAGGAAGCTACCTCTTTTTCCGTTGGTACCGGCCGTTCCACGAAAGATGATAAGCCGGATTCTTCTTCCAGACCGACTTTCAAAATTCTCTTTATTTTTTTTTCTGGCAGCATAGGCAAGCGATTAATTAATTATTTTTTCTTCTGCACAAGGAGCGAATAAAACTTATCGGCATCAAGCGGGGCGGTAATCTGCCAACCGTTCTGAGCGCTATTATCATCAGCCGATTGCCAGAAGACGCTAAGATTATCGGGGAGAGACAAGTTGCTGGAGAAATCACTCGGCTTGGCCCCCGGCTGCTTCTGGACTAGCAAGGAATAGAGTAATAACTTCGGGGCATCGGTATTAAGATAATTATTAAGCCGGTTGCGCCAGCTATCAGGCGCATCCTTGGCTTGCAAAACATTAAACGGCAACCGGTATTTAATAACAACGGTCGCGGTTTGACCGGGATCAACCATCAGCCAATTAGCAAAAACCGTCTTATCTTTTTCTCGATATATTTTTACGCCAGTCGTACTGTCAGTCAGAGCAGACCGTTCCGCTTGCAGGGCCGGAATCGTTTCCCAGTCAGCTTGCGGCCGCTCCTTGAGATATTTCGCCTCCGGCAAGACATAGCCGCTCGCATCTAATAATTCACTGCCAGCCGGCACATAAACGCGCAGCCAGTCGACATTACGGACTCCGGTCAAAATTTCATTTTTCACTCCATGATGAGTCCGGGTAATTGATAAGGTATTAACAATACTGCCATCGGCTTGGACGGCGCTCTGTAAGTCGAGCTGCTCGCTCATCAAACGATCGGACTTCTGTCCGGCAATATTAGTATTAACGACCATCAGATAATCGCCAGTCGTCGCCCGCACTTCTCCGGCCCAATTGCGGCTAGAAAATTCTGACTGCAGGACCGGGTCATTAAAATAGAAGAGGATCTGCTTTTCCGACATATTCTCTTCAAAAATAGTGATAATCTTGACTAAGTTCGCTTGATTTAATTTCTGCGGCAGGATTTCCAAGATTTTTGCAAACAAATCACCGATGATTTTTTTCGGCTTATTATCAGCGTTAACTTGCAAGCCTTGCTGCAGCGGTAAAGCTGACTTAATAAGAGCTGAGCTGGTCGGTACATGCAAAACCGCCTCGGGATTAGTCTTAGCCAGATTCTTCTGTTCCGTCACCTTCTGGACAGTTTCCCAAAAATTATCCTTATCAATCACTAGGCCATATTCAGCCGTCAGATCAATCGGTCCAGTTACTTCCAAGAGGCGCTCCACGACAGTCGGCGTCACACTAATGACGCCGTCAACAGACGGGCCACCGCTCTTTTCATAAAACCACGCTAAATTCTGAGCCGTCGTCGGCCAGTCAGGCCACCAATTCGCATCCCAAAAATGCCAGAGTGGATTAACCAGCCACATCGGTTCCGGGGCGGCAAAATTCGCCTTCATTCCGCCTTCTGTGTCATAAGAACCGCCACCGGGCACTTCCAGGTTGCGGATTTTACCGTCGCGGACGTCCACTAAAGCATAGCTGCCAATAAATCCGCCGCTGGCGCGCAGCTCCGCATTATTTTGAAAAACTAAAAGATATCTTTTGTCATGACTCAGTCCGGTGAGCTCCTTTAATTTCATGCCGGCCGCCACAAAATTCTCAAGATTATCCGCTAAGAAGTCCGCTTGCTTGCTCAAAGAAATAAACTTAGCTCGATAAGCCTCCGGTAAATTATCAGGATTAATCTTCGCGATTATTTTCTTGAGTGACTTGGAGTCGCTGACGGCGGCTTGACCATAAGCCAGAAAATTATCTAAAGACGCGGCAAAATTCTTATTCTTTTCGCCTCCGAAGAGGCTGTCAGTCGCCAGCACTAAATTACTGCCTAAAGACGAGGCATAGGCACCAGCACTTAAGAATTTCTTGCTCTCCGCCGCCAGTTTAATTTTTTCGTCTCCGGAAAATGAGGCTAAAATTAAGATCGCGTCATTTATCTGGCTTAATTCGTTCTGCGCTTCCAGAAAATTTGCCCCGGCGGTTTGAAAATCAGCGTCAGCATGTTTTAAATCCATATTGGTCACTGACTCAGCAGCCGCCATCAGACTATTTATCGCTAATTCTGAGTGACTCATTATCCTCGCCTCCATACTTCTGACATCAAAAATATTCAAGGCCGATAAAACCTTAAATGGCAAGATAATAATAATGAGAATTAAAGAAAAATATAGAACAGAGCGATACCAGCGAACCGGCTCCTCTAATTTCGCTTCACGGCGATTTTTTTTGGCTCTAGTCTGCAAGCGTGCCGCTCGCAAAGAAACATGGCGTCGAAACTCATCTTCCCGCTGCCGCAATTCCTTTATCCAGAAATTCTGCTTTGGCTTCTTTATTATATTTTTTTTCAGGCCCGCCAGCCAAGAAAAAATCACTAACGGTTTCTTCGGCGGCGCCAGTAAGTCCGGCAAGATAAGTTCAGCGACTGTTTTCACCTTCTCCAAACTCTCCCGTTCTGCCTTTTTTATCTTCTGGCTCAATTTCCGCCCCTTCGCCTGAAAATGACGCAGCTCCTTTTTAACCGCCGCCTCATCCTTAACAATATCAACCTGTAATTCTTTTTTCAGATTAGACAAGGACTGACTCCCTTTCTGCCTCAGATCCACGACAAAATTCGAGAAACGTTCCCGCTCGTAATTATGGTTATTCGCTTGTCGTTTCTGATTATTTTCCATCTTGAAATTTTATTTTAAAGCTTCGCGATAGACATCGAGAGTTTCCCGGGCGCAGGCCTGCCAATCATATTTCTTGGCCTGAGCTCTACCCATTTCTATCAGGCTGGATCGTAAGCTTTCATCAACCAGAACCTCTCTGATCTTGTCGACCATATCTGCCTCATCTTCCGGATTAAAATAGCGAGCGGCCGCGCCCATCACCTCAGGCAAAGATGCTCGGTCAGAGCTAACAACAGGACAACCATTAGCCATGGCTTCAAGCGGTGGCAAGCCAAAACCCTCATAAAGAGAGGGGAAAATATAAGCTCGAGCTTCAGAATACATTATTTCCAGCTGAGCATCGGGCACATAGCCAGTAAAAATTACCGGGCTATTAATATTCTCTTTCTGCCAGAGATTCAGGGCCCGCGCTGCCTCCTTCACCCGTTCATAGAAGTAATCTGGTTTTCCGACCAGCACTAGGCGCAATTCCGGATATTCACTATGCAGTCGACTAAAAACTTGCAGAAGCCGCTCTAGATTCTTATGCGGATAAGCATTGCCGACATACAAAATAAAATTATGAGGGATATGATATTGAGCTAGAATTTCTCGGTTATTAAGCTTGGAAACAAACAAAGAATCCCGCCCTTTAGCCAGGTTAGCTACGCCTTCATAAGTGACCGCTATTTTTTGCGGATTAACACTAAAGCGATCGACAATATCTTTTTTGGTAAACTCAGAAACAGTAATAATGCGTCGCGCCCGCTTCAAGGCCATAAAAATTACTAGGCGATAAGCAAGGTTCTTAAAATGATAGAGAGCGTGCTGCCGCGTCGTCGCCCGAACGGTCGGAAAATGTGTCAAAATCAAATCATGGATCGTCACTACAAATCTGTCAGGAGTAAGTATCGGCACGTTAAAATGCGGAAAATGAATCAGATCTAGCTTTTCCCGCCAAAGATAGTAAGGCATGAGAACTTGTTCCTGCCAGCCGTACCAAGGACAAGCTAACTTAACCTTCTTGACGCCTGACCGATTAGCATCAAATTCATCAAAATTTGCCGGACTTAAAAATATCACGTACTCCAAAGAATTTACGTCATCACCGGCCGAAATATTAATAATATTATCAACCACTTCTTGGGTATAGCGACCCAGCCCTTTGCCAATCGGGCCATAGAAGCGGGCATCGATACCTATCTTCATAAGGGGATTGCTTAAATAAACGGTAAATTAGTCGGCGGGGCGGTTTTCTTATCGGTCAAATCAACGGGCATGGCCGTTGAATCGCCTTTTTCCGAAGAGTTTAAGATGTCATTTTCAAATGAAGCTCGTGAAACTGGCTCCTCACTAAAGATATCTGGGATGCTGGCCTTTCTTTCTTCAGCCAAAGGCAATTCTGCCGGCGCCGAAGCTTTACGCCCTGGAGCCTTTTGCACCATCGCCGCCTTCACGTTTGCTTCAACCGGAAAGTGCCAAAGCGTGGCCAATTCTTCAATATTAAAAATGCCGGCTGGAGCACCACGAGAACTAGAGCGCCGTGAATAGGCTGCCAAAATATTGCGCTTCTTAGTATTTAAACGGGATTCACGAAAAAAATAGACAGTCTTGGTAAAAGTCTTGCCGACATCCGGTTTAAGATTATTCAAATCGAGCGCCGCAAATTGCTTCATGTATCCGACCAGCCCGTTAGCCACCTTAACTTTATTCATCACTTCTTTCTTGGCGATATAGACGACTCTTATCTTCGCTCCGAAACCAATTTTACTGGCTTTAAGATGAATGGACTCAACCTTCTTCTTTTCGCCCGGAGTGAGCTCCATCATAGACTTAGCTTTCGCTTCTTTCGGCGCTTCGAGCTCTGTCCAAATCGGATAGAAAATTTCACTGGCGTCGCCCAACACCTCAAGACCCTGAGTCATCAGACTTGGCTTCACCTTTTCTTTCTTGCCGATAAGCTTATTAATCTCTTTCTCCGAATCTTTGATCCAATCAAAACCGGTCGGAATAATAACAATCTGGAACCAGAGATATTCTCCCTGGCGCAAGGAACCGCATAAATCCATTAAGCTCGCGATGGGGTCCTTAAACTGGGTCTCACTCGCCCCCATCTTATGCTCGAATTCCTCATAACACTTGATTGGGTAGGCGGACGGTTTGACCTGGACGAACTCTGTCCCCCAGATATCATACTCTTCATCAGGAACTTTTATCGGCACAGCGTTAACATAGTCATCAACCTCGGATATTTCAGCGTCCGGATACTGGGAATAGACAGCCGACTCGACAAGATTGCGGAATTCCGCCGGCGTATGAATTAAGAACTGAGTGTAGCCCTCAAGACTGACTATTTCTACGCTCAATGACTTTTGAAATTTGCCTTCAAACCATTTTTCAAAAAAGTTAACTGATCCCTGGGCGCCCGCCAGATAAGTAAACATATTTTCCACGGCCTTCGGAGATTGTTCATTGCCAGTCGGAATATCGATTGCTAAAAGTATACTCTTATGGGTTTGAATCCAGAGACCGTTCATATAGTCCAGGTACAGAGACCGAACGCCGCCCATAAAAATGAAGGCTAGAATCAGCCAGCCGAAATTCCAGAAGAAAACCGAAAAAATCCTGTCCGGCGGCAGGTTAAAAAACTGGATAAGGTGACTGGTGTCTATGACGATATTCATAGCATTAGATTATAAGAGTATTTTACCATATCTGCCATAAAAAAAGAAACTCAATTTACAGGAAAGTGAGTTTCTTTTTAGAGTTTATAGCGCGAGACTAAAGGCTATTATTTCTGCCATTCTTTCAGGCCGTAAGTACCGCGGTTAACGAGGACGTAGCGGTCATCCAGAATCAATTCATTGTGAACGGTGGCAGCATTAGCAGTCTTCTTATCGAACTTCATTTCATTGATTTTTTTAGCGATTTCAGTGAAGTGCAAAGCGTCGCCGGCATGCTTCAAAATTAAGTAGATTTTGTCATTGACAGTCTTCGGCTTAATCTCTCCCCAATCAGCAATACCCCATTCACCGTATTTATTCTGCTCTAAGTTCTTTAAAGCCTGCATTAAGGAGTAGAGGATTTTATTCTCATTAATGGTTTCAGCCTTGTCAGGAAAAACCGAGCTCTTGAAGACATCAGCAATATCAGAATTACCACCAGCTAATTTTTCTTCATGCTTGCCGTAAGCTTCTAATTTCTTAAGTAACTGCAAGATTTCATCGGTAGTGAAGGTTTTCTTTAAGCCATCAACTTTCGTTAATAAATCAGCGGATAGCTCCTCCAAGTGACTGACTTCGGTGTTTTTCTTCTTAAAAGAGGCGTTGAAATGGTCAGAGTTCTCAACCAATTCCAAGTCGTCATTCATTAATTTAGAAATCAAGAAATTGAAATGATTGCGGCAGGACTGGCGACGGGCTTCAGTAATCTCCTCGTTTTCACCTTTACCGTTAACTTCTAAAGAGATAACAGTCAAAATGTCTAATAAATAATCACGTCGGATCAAACCGCCATGTTCATTTAGCAGGTTTTCGACTACCGATCTTAAAGAGGACACGGATTCTTCCAGTGTCTCTAACTTCTTGATTTTCTTGATGCTGGCCGCTTCAATCTGGCGAACGCGTTCGCGGGTCAGTTTATGCAGACTGCCAATCTTCTCTAAGGTCTCACTCTTATCACCTTTCAAACCGAAACGGCGGGATAAGATATCCTTTTCCCTATCTAAAAGTTCTGAGAATAAAGAGCTGACAATAGTAATACCGTCAAGACGATTAAGTTCCTCAGATTTCTTGTCTTTGATCATTTCTGCTAATAAATTTTCCATATTTTCCTTATTTAAAAATAAGCCTTCCTGATGATTAATTGCTCTTAATTTATCACATTATTTTGTATTAGTCAACCCTTTTGCGAGTCTGAAGACATTTTTATACTCTTTTAGAAGAAATTTCTCTAAAATAAGCGAAAATAACAATGATGACAGAACCCGAAAAATAATGGCAATTCGGTCCACAAAACCCTGTTTTTGCCAAAATTTTATATATATGAGGTGCTGATTACGCATAGACCAGGCTCTGACCGGCCGTGATTTTGACTGCCTGTCCCGCCAGAAACTGCGCCATCCTGACCCAGAAACGGCAGCGGTCCGGTCATGATAAATGACGGCAGCCGGAACCAGGATAGAACCGAGACCGGCTAAGACCAAGCGATAATCCAAGTCACAGTCTTCTTTGTACATAAAGAACCGCTCATCAAAATACTGGAGACCCACCCCTTCTGTCCTTGGTTCAGCCACTTTTTGTAAGGCGGACAGGCGATATAGACCGGCCGCTCCCGATGGACCAAGAATCTTAACGCTTGTTGTATCCCCAACCGCTCCGACTTCCCGGCCCTGCCCCATATCCCTAAATTGCAAACCTCGGCTTAAGACAATGCCCATGGAGTCAATAATTGAAGTCTTCTGCCGGCTGGCGAAGTCCCAGCGCAAAATCTTCGGGGCAGCCGAACCTAAGGAGCTGCTCGCGTCCAGCGCCATCACTAAGAGCTTAATAGCCTCTGGCTCGATGAGAGTGTCAGGATTAACTACCAAGAAATACTCTGCCCCGGCAGCGCCCGCCATCTCAATCATCTGATTATAAGCCTTGGCGAAGCCCAAATTCTCGCCTCGGGTAAGATATTTTATCTGCGGATGCAGCGACAAAACCTCGCTGTTAAGCTGGTTCCTCGGGTCGCTATTATCAAAGGCGTAAATCTGATAATTATCGTTTTCTAAAAAACTTAAAGCCTTTTCTAAGCTCGGCAAAAAGTCGCTTAAATATTTAGCGCTTGCTTCGTTATAGGTTATAAACCCGACAGCTAATTTCATATTAATTTAGTTCCGACCTATTCGCCGCTTCTTCAAAATATTCCCGCAAAGCGTGGCGCCAATGACGTAAACGATGAACTTTATTATTCTGCAAGACGGAAAATTTAGGCCGACGAGCAGTCCGAAACAGATTTTCACTGCGGACCGGACGTAAACTAATCGCCATCTTCTTTAAGCGAAATAATTCCTGGGCAGCGTCATACCAAGTGGCCGCACCGTCGTTAACCAGATGATAAATGCCGTAAGGCGAGTCGGTTTCCCAAAGGCGCAGAGTGGACTCGGCCAGATCAGGGGTGTACGTAAAGCAACCCAGCTCTTCGCTGACAACTATTAGCTCGTTCTTAGTGGAGGCGGAGCTCAACATGATATCAAAAAAACTTACCTTAGAAACCGGACTAGTACCAGTTGGCCCGAAAAGCCGGGAGGTGCGAATCAGATAATAGCGCAAGCCCCAGGAATGGCGACGAATAATTTCCCGTTCGCCCTGAAACTTAGTTTCCCCGTATTTATTTAAGGAGTTAGGTGTTTCATTTTCAGCGAAGTCTTGCTTGGTCTCGGTGCCGCTAAAAACGTAATCTGTGGAGTAATGAATCAGAACTGAACCCATATCTAAGCATAAGTCAGCTAAAAAGTCCGGCAATTTAACATTTAACTGAAAGGCACTGGCATAGCCGTCCTTATCTTCACATTTGTCCACGGCATTATAGGCAACAGTATTAATGATCAACTCAGGTTTCAACTCCCTGATTCTGTCGGCTAGTTCTAAGAAATTCAGGACATCTAAATCTTCCCGATCCCAGGAAACAGTTACATAATTAGTTGAGAAAAACTTAGTTAATTGGGTGCCAAGATTACCTTGGCCGCCAAGAATAAGTATAGGCATGAAATAATAATTAAACAATTTTGCCCTTATCCTGCCAGTCAGCTCCTTGTCGGACTAAAAGTTCTGGAGCCCTGTCCGGTTCAGCCATAATTTCCTTAACGATTCTTTCCATTCTCATGCCTTGAGAACCTTTGACTAGAACTATATCGCCGGCTTGCAGACGTTCTTGTAAGAAAGCCCCGGCTGCGGAAGAATTATCAAAATGAAAAATCTTATCTTGATCCAGGCCCGCATCTTGAGCAGCCCGTACGGTATCACGCGATTTCTCGCCGACAGCAATCAGGCAATCTAGGCCACTCTTGGCGACTTTTGTGCCGACTGAGCGATGCCCCTCCACGGTATAATGCCCGATTTCTAGCATATCACCCAGAACAGCATATTTATTGGCACCCGGCTCAACCTTAATGCGACCAAGAATATCTAGCGCGCTTAAAGCGGCTTCCGGAGAAGAATTATAGGTATCATCAATGATAAAAGTATGCTTGATGCCGGGTAAAACATTCATGCGACCCGGCGGCAAAGAAAAATCCTTTAACGCCGAGGCGATTTCCACCAGATTCATTTTGAAATACAAACCAACGGCCACCGCAGCCAAAGCGGCATACAAGACAGTTTCACTCATCACCTTATCCATGAAAACTGGCACGATCGAGCCCTGATAGCTTAATTTAAAATTCAAGCCTGACAATTCATAATTGCCTTTAGTAAAATTAAAAACAATGTCTTGAGCCTGTAGATCCGCTTCCGGATTCAAACCATAGGTCAAAACTTTGGCCTTGCTGGCGGCCGCCATCTCCCGAGCGGGCTCGCTGTCATAATTTAAAATCGCCAAACCCTTATTATCCAGATTCTCAATCAGGACCTGCTTCTCTTTCTTAATATTAACGACTGATCCAAAATATTCGAGGTGAGAATAGCTGATGGCGGTGACAATGCCGATATGAGGCGGCGCGATCGCGGTGAGATACGCCATATCGCCCGGCCGATCAATACCCATTTCCAAAATCAAAATACGGGGATATTTCTCATCCTTCCAAATGATTAACTTGCAGGCAGAAAAAAATATCTTTATCCAGCCGAGAATGTCCTTGCCGGCCGACTCGGCGCCGATAATCGTCAGCGGCACGCCAATTTCATTATTATAATTGCGCTGGCTCATCACCACGGACTGTTTGTCCTTCAAGACGGCATAGATTGCTTCCTTGGCGCTAGTCTTCCCGATGGAGCCGGTGATGCCGATAACTAAAGGCTGGTACTTCTTAAGTATTAGTTTTGCCAATATCTTTAGCTTCATCTGCAAGACTCTTCTCATATATTTCAGTGGTTATTTTCGGGTTTTGGGTATTTGGTAATATTTCAGCATATAATCGGCCACCTCAGTCCAGAGAGGCAAAGCTGATCCTTCAGCAAATTCTATGCCCTTAGGGGCATCTATCTTAGTTAGCATAACAAAGGCCGGGTCGTCAACTGGAGCGCTGCCCACAAAGGTGTGAATATACCGGTCAGTACTATACCCGCCAATTTCCGCCACCTGGGCGGTTCCCGTCTTGCCGCCGACAAAATAGCCATCGATATGGGCTCGTTTCGAGTGCCCCTTCTCTACAACGTTGACTAACATGGCGGAAATCGTATCAGCTGTCTTGGCGCTGACAACCTGGCGCAAGGGCTTAGGTACCGTTTCTTCCCTCTGGCCTTCACGCACAATCGCCTGGACGATATAGGGCTTCATCATCACGCCTTTATTAGCTAAAGCCTGATAAGTCATCACCATTTGCAAGGGGGTAACGGATATTCCCTGACCAAAGGACGCCGTGGCCGCATCAATTTCTCTGACCTTATTTGTTAAGAGATTACCGATATTGCCGGTGCTTTCCGCTCCCAACTCAATGCCAGTCCGTTCGCCGAAACCAAAGTCACGAATATAGTCGGCAAAAGTCTTGGTCCCGACCTGGCGCATGGCAAAAATCGCACCGGTGTTCAAGGAATAATCTAAAACAGTATTCATATCCACGATGCCGTGCGGCCCGTTGGTGGAAAAATCTGCATTTTTAATCGGCTTATTCCAGCCGTTAATCATAATCTGGCCCTCATCCTTATACAAAGTCGAAGGGGCAACTTTTTTCTGATCGATAGCGATGGCCATGGTGATAGTCTTAAAAACTGAGCCCGGCTCATACTGGTTAAAGGTGGCCGGATTATTGTAAACGCTCAAATCGTCTACCTTCTTATAATCATTAGGGTTGAAATTCGGATAAGAGCACATGGCAATAATCGCTCCAGTCTTCGGATTAATAACTATCACTGATCCGCCTTCAGCACTCAGCCTGTCAACAGTTTCCTTAAGTTTCTCGCAAGCGACAAATTCGACATTGCGATCAAGAGTTAAGATTAAGTCTGATCCGGGCACCGGCTTGACATACTCACGGTCGTTGACGATAATCACGCTGCCCTGGCCACCCTTCTCTGACTTGAGAGATCCGTATTTGCCAAATAAGTCTTCATTAAAGAATTCTTCCAAGCCATATTTGCCCGTGCCTTCTCCGTTAGTATAACTAACAAAACCGAGAACATTGGAGGCAATTTCATTCTCCGGATAATAACGGAAGTTTTCTAAATCAAAACCCAGTCCGGGAATTTTTAACTGCACCGCCGTAGAGGAGGCATCGCCTGACGTCTTCTTGATAAATACTCTGGCGTTAGTTATTTCCAAATTAGCCGCAGTCAAAGTCGATGTACTAGTGGAGCCAAGAAAGGCGTAAAGCTTTAATAAGGTTTCAGTATTAATCTTTTTTCCTTCCAGAGGTTCATAAACATCACCCGGTTTATCGAAGCGCTTCAGGTAAGCAGTCAGAATAGTCTCGTGGCTAGTAGTAGCCGCCTGCTCAGTGCCGCTGGCAGTTTTACTCAACTCTTCTTCTATTCTTGCCTTGTCAAAAAATTCATAAAATTTCTCCGCCAGCTCACGCGGATTCACAACATCCTTAGGCACGGCATATAAAACTGCTAAGTCCTTATTGGTGGCAATGGGATATAACTTCTCGACGCCGTTAACCTTCTCCGTCACAAAAATCTTGCCGCGCTCCGGCTTCAATTGACTAGAAATCTGCTGCTGATTAGCAGCCATGGCCGTATACATATCACATTGGCCGATTTGCAGGCTGAACAGCTTGTAAACCAAAGATCCGGAAAATAAAAAAACAATCGCGACGATTAAACGCCAGCGACTATTATGGGCTTTGATCTTATCCGGTCGAGAATTATTTAAGGAGTTGCGCCACATAGAAACAGGGTTAGATTATTTTTTAGCGACCGTCAAATTATTGCCAGGCAGATAAACAATGTCGCTAATGGCCACCATATCCAAGCCAGCCGCCCGAGTATTTAAGGAATAATATGATTGGGCAGCATTAACTACTTCTTCGTTAGCCATCTTCTCGCTGGCCAAATCGGACACTTGCGACTTCAGGTCGCGCAGAGCAAAGCCTTGAACGGTTAGGTCGCTGATATTGATTAAGTACATGACTCCAAGCACAGCCAGGCTGGCAAACAAGAAGATGTTTAAAAACTTCAAGTTAAGCCGCGACCGCTGATGGGTCATGGGTGCTTGATGATTAAAATGTCTGGCAGACTTAGTCATATGAATTTAAAAATTATCTAGATTTTAATGGCGGCCCGGAGTTTGGCGCTGCGAGCACGCGGATTATCCTCAATTTCATCTTCAGTCGGCACTTCCGGACGCTTCGTCATTATCTGCCAGCCCTCAGTATCTTTCAAAAATCTTTTTACTATCCTATCCTCCCCGCTATGAAAGGAGACGACTACCAGTCGGCCTCCCGGTTTCAAGACTTGGGCGGCAGCGGCTAGGACTTCTGACAAAACTCGCAATTCTTCATTCGTTTCCATCCGCAAAGCTTGAAATATTTTTGTGGCCGGATGGATGCGGCTACGGAAACGGGGCGGTACTGCTTTTTCAATCAGGGCAATCAGATCGCCGGTCGTTTCAATTCTTTTAAGCTTCCGGCCCTCCACAATCGCTTTCGCAATATGATAGGCCTGGTGCTCTTCGCCGTAGTCTGTAAATATTCTGGTTAATTCTAATAAGGGGTAGTGATTGATTATTTCCGCCGTAGAATTATCGTTAATCGGCCCGAAAGCCATATTCAGGGGGCGGTCGCCTTTGAAGGAGAAGCCACGACTCTCGTCATCAAGCTGAGCCGATGACAAGCCGAGATCCATCACGACGCCGTCAATTTTCTGATCAGAGAAATTCTCTTCAACTATTTTTTCTAAATTTTTAAAGTTGTCATTAACTAGGGTTATATTCTGTAAATTCCTTTCTTTAATATTTTTGGCGGCGTTCTCTAAGGCTAGCTTATCCAAATCGATACTGACGACTCGTCCCTTTTCTCCGGCAGATTCTGCAATGGCCAGAGTGTATCCCGCTCCGCCTAGAGTACAATCAACAAAATTCTGGCCCGCTTGCGGATTCAGGAATTTCAGGACTTCTCTGAGCATGACAGGTTTATGACTGTAAATCATATTAAATTCCTAAGTCGCCTAATTCTTCAGCGATGGCATTGCTGTTCTTTTCTGATTCGCTCTTATATTTATTCCAAGCGCCCTCATCCCAGATTTCCAGATGATTATATAAGCCGGCCACGATCACGCTTTTCTGTAGCCCGGAAAACTTGCGCAGATATTCCGGCAAAGTGATTCGCCCCTGGCTATCGAACTCTACATCCATCGCTCCGGCCAGCATGTGACGGGAAAAAGCCCGAGCTTTGGCTTGACTAATCGGTAAGGCGGCGAATTTTGCGGCCATTTTTTTAAATTGTTCTTGAGAATACAAAAACAAGCAGTTGTCTAAACCCTTGGTTACGACTGCTCCTTTTTTCAGGATGGCGCGGAACTTAGCCGGTATAGCTAAGCGTCCTTTATCATCCAAATTATGATTGTATTCGCCGATGAACATAAGCGAGTTTGAGAATTGAAGCTAGAGTGCTTTCACCACATCTCCCCACAATTCACCTTACAAGTATTATTATACACCACGGAGCCCCTAGGGTCAACACGAAGGTTTTTCATAATGTCAGCCAAATAAACCATCAAAAAAGCCACTTTTCAACAAGTGGCTTCAGTTATCAGTATAATTTGTCAAAATTGTCTAAAAGTTTTCAACAAGAAAAAAACTACATCACGCAGAAAAAATTTTCTTCACGTCTGCTAAATTATTCACTTTAACCAGCTGCTCTCTGATTTTAGCCGCGCCATTAAGACCGGACATATACCAGACCAAATGTTTCCGCAGCTCCACAATACCAGTCTTCCCTTTTAATTTATAAACCAGGGCGGCATGTTCGAGAGCTAATTTATAAACAGCTTTCGGCTGCAAATCAATTTGCTTATCTTTCTTAATTTCTTTGAATAGCCAAGGGCGACCTAAGATACCGCGAGCTAAGCCTAGGCCATCAGCACCGCTTAATTTTAATACTTGTTTAGCCTTGGCTAAATCATTAACGCTGCCATTAGCCAGAATTACTCCCTTAAAATATTTTCTGGCTGCCTTAATCATTTTCCAGTCAGGCTCGCCGGTAAATCCCTGAGCGTGTGTCCGGCCATGGATCATGACGGCGGCAATCGGCAAATCGGAAATGTGCTTTAAGAAATCCAAAGCCGTCACCTCTCCGGCTTTCGCACGAATCTTAATGGAGACTGGTAGATTAGTATTTGCCAGTACGGCCTCAATCACCGCTCTAGCCCTCTCCGGATCTTTCATCAAACCGCAACCAGCTCCTTGCTTAACAACTTTTGGCACCGGACAGCCGAAATTAATATCCAGTCCGTCCGGTCTCACAACTTCAGTAATAATTTTAGCGGCGGCGGCAAAATGTTCCGGTTCAGAACCGAACATCTGCACGACATAATATTTTTCAGCCTGGCGATCGAACTGCAATAATTTGATAGTCGTATTTTTCAAAATTTTAGCGGCTGCATTTTTGCCTACGGCTCGCCCTGCCTCAACTCGACCGAGAGTATAAAACAAAGCAGCCGTCGAAGCCATCTCGCTATATAAAACGTCAGCGCCATATTGCTTGCAGATTTGACGAAAAGCCGAGTCGGTAAAACCGGCCAGGGGTGCTAAAGCCAGAATCGGCTTGGTTTTCTTTTTGAGTTTTTCCCAGAAATTTATAGGCATGCCTTTTCTCTATTTATTATTTCTTTTCAACTTCAATAGCGCTTAACTTATACCCGTCTTTAGTATCTTCCATTAAGAACCCGTTTTCAGCTAATCTCTTGCGGAGATTATCAGCCAGCTCCCATTCCTTGAGCTCACGAGCGGCTTGGCGGCGCTTAACCAGGTCCTGCATCGCTTCCGGTAAATCCTCCAGCTTGAGTCCCTCGCTTGTTTCCTCACCGGACTTAGCTAAGCCTAACCCGAAAATCCTATCAAAATCAAGAATAGTCGCCCGCTTATCGGTATTACTTAGTTTAGACTTCATAACCGCTGAGACCAAAGATAAGGCCTTAGGCATATTCAAGTCGTCGTTGATAGACGCCAAAAACTTAGCCTGTAGCTCCTTATCAACCTGGCCGATTTCTCCTCCCAGGGACTTGAACTGATGATATAGGCTCTTCAGGCCCTCGGCTGCTTGCGTTAAGTTAGCTTCCGCATATTCCATCGGCTTGCGATAATGGACTTGTAAAGCGGCGAAGCGATAGGCGAGAATATCTAAACCCTTATGAGTCAAAGCGTTCTCTAGCGTCAAAAAGTTTTCCGCGCTCTTAGCCATCTTCTTGCCACCGGCAATATTTAAGAAAGCGCCATGGAGCCAATAATTAAAATATTTCTTGCCGGTCGCGGCTTCAGACTGCGCGATTTCATTAGTATGATGGATATTGATATGGTCAACACCGCCGCAATGAATATCCAGCTGCGTGCCGAGGAACTTCAAGCTCATGGCCGAGCATTCAATGTGCCAGCCCGGAAAACCGATGCCCCAAG
>VFKX01000039.1 GCA_009885285.1 Candidatus Falkowiibacteriota bacterium | reverse complement strand
AGATTTCAAGTTTTTCTCAAAACGATTTACTTTTCCTTCGAGCATTATTGATATTCTTCGCGCTCTTCGCTTCTTCGCGGTAAAAGGTTTGTTTTTGCAGTGGACTCATATATATATCGAGCTAAAATTATTGATGGAGGCCGGAAGGCATGGTTCTCGCAGCCTCCATCAAACTTCTTACACTTGCTTTAGCGAATGGTCGACTTGACCTATGCTGTTTAATTATGCTCCTTTTTTCGCCCAATATTTATCCAGGATAGCCTGACATTCTGGATTTGCAGCTTCCAAGGCTTGTCTTGCGGTGATTTCACCACCGGCCATTGCATCCCAGGCAACTCCCAGCGGAGTACCGGTCAACATCATCGAGAACAGATCTGCACCTTCACCGCTGATGATCGGACTTCGCCCAGTCTCCATTGCCTTTGCAAAGTAGGTGGCGTTCTTAAAGTTGTAGAGTTCCTGAGCCCGCGGCGCCCAAATTCGGTCAATAGTGTCTGGAAGATGGCACATGCGTCCACCCTCGGCAATATGTTTCTGGGCCTGGTCGGTTGTGTTGAATTTAATCCATTCCCAGGCCGCATCAACGTTCTTCGCGGCTGCGTTGATTTCGAAGCCGCCAATCTCGGCCACAGTTTCATCTTTGCCCGATTTGCCGTAAGGCATATGGATGACATCAAAATTCACACCATCAGTAGCCTCGGCATTTGGACCAGACATGTTCGGCAGATACCACGGTCCTTCATAAGTCATGGCTACCTGGCCAGAGGCAATCGTAAGCCCACCGCCAGCCAGCGCAGCCGGAGCGGGAGTCCACTCATTAGTGGTCGCATCTGCGATTGTCCACTGCAGAGCATCAATGATATCGTCCTGCACCCAATTAGCCTTCTTGGGCTCGACAATGGTATCCCATTCGAGTGCACCATCTTTTCTGATCCAATGAAGAGCGCGGGCATAAATGCCAGACCACCCGCCAGCGTTGGCAAAGCCATAATACTTTTTGCCGTCCTTCTCGCCGCTCATCTTGATTGCCATTTCCTTGAATTCTTCGTACGTCCAACCTTCCTTGGGGTACGGAACGCCAAACAGGTCAAAGACATCCTTGTTGTAATACATGATCACTGAGCCTGTGTGTGCCGGAGTAAAATAAGTCTTACCCTGCCATTGGCTGTTAGCTTTGTAATTGGCAAAATCTGGGAAAGCAGTCTGGAAATTATCTCTTTCAATGAGATCGTCGATGGGGCGAATCAGTTTGTTATCTGCATAGGGACCCCACAGAAAACCTTGCATATACCAAACGTCCGGAGCCGTTCCCGAGGCTACACCCACTTTAATTTTATCGTAGTAGCTTCCAGAACCTTCCTGTTCAACATATTGTTCGGCAATCACCTTGATGTTAGAGTAGGCTGCATTGAAATCATTGGCAATATTCCCCCAGATGGTCTTGTCGTTAACATCACCCCAAATGCTGGTGCGGATTTCCACAAGTTCTGCAACAGGCGGAACGGAAGTGAGGTCCGGCCCAGGAACGGACGTTGCTTCGGACGCATTAATACCGCATGCGGTGAGTGTTGCTCCTGCAACACCCATCGCACTGAGTTTCAAAAACGACCTGCGGGACATTTTCAAGTTTTCTGACATTGTTTCATCTCCTTTAGCATAATAGTTTTTTTGAACCGGCTACTCAGTACAAGGAATTTTTAAGTGAATTTCTTGTTCTATTGGCACCTCCTATTTCCATATCCGCAGCGCAGTTTTACTTGTCAACCATTCTTGATCTGCAGCCGTAAAAAATTTAACACCGTCAAGAACGTAAGCCAGAGATTGTGCATACGTCATATGGTTAAGACAAAAGGGCCAATCGCTACCCCACATAATTCTCTCTGCACCAAAAGTCTGGAAAATTTTTTCCAGCGAAATATGGGTGTCGCGCCATGGAAAGATTTCAGATGAGTGTTGTGAAATATGCCCTAACTTCAGGTAAACATTCGGGTATCTAGCTAATACCAGCAGCTTTTTTAAATCTTCATCTGTTTGATTAAGACAATCAGCAAAATGGTCGATAACTACATTTACATCAGGGACTCGATCAATAATACGGGCCAAATCACCCAGACGAATGGGCTTCGTTAGCACAACGATCGGTATTTTGAGAGTAGCTGCACGTTTAAAAAGAGGCTCCATAAAAGGACCTCTAAACCAATCACCGCGCATATCTTCTTGTGGACTCAAGCGTACCCCCTGAAAACCATGAATCTCAGTCCAATAACTCAGTTGGTCCGGGCTTTCAGGATTCTCGGGGTCAACACGGCATACTCCCCAAAATAAAGACGGGAATGTCTTCATGACATGTGCGACGTAGCTATTATCCCAACGATATTTTATGTACTGAACCAATACCGCCCGCCTAACCCCATTTTTCTTTAATAAGTCGATGAGATCATCTGGATTCGCATTAATAGTTGGACTATCCCGGCCGTCAATAGCCCATGGATAATCCGGATTTTCTGTACAAACATGAACGTGCGAATCGATAATTTGCATAATTATCAGGGCTTGAGAAAAAGCTGTTTGGATCAGCAACAGTGTGGATCCAAATTCTCTTCTCGTGAACTCAGTCTGCCTTACAAAAATCCTTTGTCAAACAAAAAATAAGTATGACGTCAGACCAATTATCGGTAAAAAATACTTTTATTGCTAGGAGAGGCAGCCAAAGAAAAGTTTCTTTTGGTGTAATACTCCGATTTTAAGCACATAGAGCTAGAAGTTTTTGTAGGTTTTCTTGCAGCTCTCTGTGTTTTGTTGTCAAACTTTTTTGCTGAAAAAATTCAAAGAGTACGCCAACTTTAAGCTTGATTCCAACCAGCCCAAGGATGTGGGCGGCCGCCATTTGTGAAGGCAAGGATTACCACGATTTCATCTGCATTAGGGGCACCAGGGATCAAAACTGGCATGCTGTCAAAATGGGTGGCGAGTCCAGAGTTATCACGAAAAGATAGAGGAACATCGATCGTAACACCAGCGGGTCCAACCTTTTTGGTTGAAGGAATGCCCGCTTTTCCGCCACCGATCACTTCTCTGACTGAAATCCCCATCTCTTTGTGAATCAAAATTGCGGCTTGCTCTAGTTCCCCATTTACACCGACAATGCAGGCTTTGCCATAGCTTTCAACATTTTTGCTTTCACCCAAGTGTGATAAGGCTTCTTTTCCCAGAAGATAACCCAGTTCTTTGCCCATACCAGCAAATTGCCCTAGGTTTTCAGCAGATCTATTATCGCCCGTTGCTGGATTCTTTATTACGGCAGCAGCGGCAACCCGCCTAACTTGGTGTTCAGCCTTTTTACCACCTTCTGATATTACATCTTCAATGATAGTAACAATTCTTAATACTTCCATGGTTGCATCTCCTTGTTTTTTAAAAAATGAGGGACAGATATGGATATATTTCCTTTAATTAGTGACCTTACGCACCCTACACAGTAGATATACAGCCGTTTTTCCTAAGTCTTTGTATTTTGCCCAGATATGGCGGTCAAAATAGGCTCATTTCACGACTACTGCGTAAGGTGACTAAATTACAAAAAAAATTGGTCTGACGTCTTATGTTCATTGGGTATATAATATCACAAATGTCAAGATTCTGGGTAATTAATTTGATGAGGAAAAGATAGCCTCGTTAGAAAAGATTCTGCAAGCAGCTACGGAGATGCTCAGAAAAGTAAGTAATCCGCTGTCGAGGTGTTTGAGAATGCAGGAATTCTTAGTGAAGTTTTCTAGGATTGCCAAACCGAAATCCAATGCAAATCTATTGGTCTCATATTTTGCATGTTATCTAAAGCACGAAATCAATAAAATTATACAAAACAAAATTACACAAGCAACAGAAAAGGAATCATAAACTATGGAGATTCTCGGCGTCGGTCCGTCTGAACTTATTTTCATTGTTATTATTGCATTGATCATACTTGGGCCAAAAGATATGCAAAAAGCAGGCAAGGCTTTTGGCAAATGGATGAATAGTGTTGTTACATCTGATGGTTGGAAGGTTTTCCAGCAAACTTCCCAGGAATTGAAGACATTACCAAATCGCCTTATGCGGGACGCGAATGAAGAACTAGGTCAGGTTGGAAATGAATTGAAGAGTGCCGCTAGCGAGTCCAGCAAAAACAACCTGTTTATTCCTCTACCATCGCGCCTCGTTGGAAAATCCGAAAATAAAATTATATCGTCCACTCCTACAGAGACAAAAGTAAACGAAAGCGATCAAAAAAAAGATGAGTAAAATCGTCTTATAGACGAATCAAATAAGTTCGTACAATCAAAGTTGCCAGCATGAGCAAAAACCCTAGATTTGATTGTGCGAAGTCTAGTTGATATGTCCATTAGGATTTTTGCAGGTTATCACCTACCCATTGTTTTTTATCTTCAATATTATTGCAATCCCTTTTCGCGCAATCTACCGGCGATTCCCAAGATTGTTCGACAAGCTGCAACAGGTACTTACCTTTCCGTTGCAGCTGCTCTACAATATCGCGGCTTTCCCGTTTCGGAAAATAAACCAATTTCACGAATTCCTGAATGACGAACCCGACGAAAATCAGTTAACAGAGCTTCTTGTTGACCTAACCACCAAGCAAGAAACACGCCAAATGATGTGGGATCAAGTCGAAGCATTGCGCGTGCATCTTTTACGCGCAGTATTGGCTCTCATGGTAACAGTGAGTGTCTCCTTTTACTTTGCGCAAAACGTTATTGACTATCTCGCTCGGCCCGTGGGCGGTGTAGGTAAGCTGACTGCCATTGAAGTAACTGAATCGGTTAGTGTTTTTATGAAAGTGGCTTTATTTATTCTCAGGCAGTGCGCTGGCGATCCCTTATATTATTTTTGAGCTCTGGTTATTTGCTGCTCCCGGACTGAGGTCTCGCGAGCGTAAAATGGGGCTAGCGGGAATTCCACTAGCTACTATCTTCTTTATTGGTGGCGCAGCTTTTAATTTTTATGTAATGCTGCCCACCGCCCTGCCATTTCTTAATAATTTTATGGATATCAAAACACAGTTACGTCCGGAATCATATTTCTCTTTTGTAACTGGACTAATGTTTTGGATCGGTATAGCGTTTGAATTCCCGCTGGTAATCTATGTATTATCTACGATTGGCATCGTCAATCCGCGGATGCTATCTGAATAATGGAGATTTGCTATTCTGGTAATTACCATCGTTGCCGCAATCATTACGCCAACAGTTGATCCGGTCAATCAGGGGTTGGTCATGGCACCCATGATTTTGTTATACTTTGTCAGCATAGGACTAAGTTACCTCGTTGTTGCTGGGCAAAAGTAGCATCAAGTTGCTAAGTATGCAAAAAAAACAAGGAACAATGAATTTATGCACGCTGAGCAGACATGGACCTGCCTGGCGCAGATGATACACAACATACGATAACAGCATAAACTCCACGCGCAGCAAATAGACCTGGCTATGATGATATGTGGGCCACTTTGGATCTGGTGACTGAGCAGATATAGGTCTCACTAAAATTGGTTTTCAAGCCCGCAGCACAAACTTGTCCGAACCACTAGGCATAATTGCCACTACACATCAGATCTAGAAGTTGGCAAGCGCTTTGCATCAGAAAAGGTCGATTTTTTCAATTTGGAAATTTCAAAAACCCTGTTCTACCGAGTCTTTAGCAGGTAACAAGCCAGTAGCTTGACATTAAGAAAAAGATTTGCTATTATGGAGATATGATGTCAGACCAATTTTCTAGAATAAACGAATTAGAAGAATCACCATATTTGAACCCTATTAACCGACCATCGATCGTTGATGAGGTTATAGATCGCTTAATTGCTTTGATAGTGAAAGAGAATCTAAAGCCTGGCGATAAATTGCCGACTGAGCGAGAACTTATTTCACGATTATCGATAGGGCGATCTTCCTTACGGGAAGCAATCAAAACATTATCCGCAGTTGGGGCATTAGAGGTAAAAAGAGGTTCAGGCACTATTGTGGGACATGGTGATACATCGATTCTTGCAAAACCGCTGGCTTGGGGCATGTTCCTAAGCAGGAGTACTGTCGGCGAGATAATTGAAGCTCGCAGCGTCATTGAGACTGCCTTGGTTGGTTGGGCGGCCGAAAGGCGTTCAGATGAGGATATTTCAATTATTGGCGAAATTCTAGACAAGTTGGAAAAGAACAAGAACGATAAAAAGACCTATATTGAATATGACTTGAAATTTCACTTAGCAATTGCCAAGGCAGCTCAAAATAAAGTGTTGATCCAGGTTCTAAACATATTTCAGCACATTTTGCGTGTATGGATGGAAATCACTTATGATGAGACGCAAGGGGCAAATGCTTCAATGATTGCCCACCACGGGATGTTTGAAGCAATTCTAGCCATGGATGCTGACTCTGCTCGTGGAATTATGCATGACCACATTTCCGGGGGGCCTCTGCGCTCGGCGGTTATGCGGAATTCTTCCGAAGCTGATGTCATGTCAGACTTTTTATCCCTTATTCAGGAAAAAAAATCATAGCAAATCACGAAGCGTATCTTCTATGAAATGGAAGATACGCTTTTTTAATTAGAGCATTCTAGGTGTAGAAAACTTTAATATCACGAAATGCTCTAATTTTTGCATTGAGTAGCGTGAGATAGATTTCCTGATACAGATCTTCTCACTATGTCCAGTGTTTATGACCGATGAATTCAAAACGGTTTACAGTGTCATTGCACCTAGTTTGGATCTGATTAAGATCGCAGTATTTTTGTGCATAATTCTGAAGTAATTTGGAGATCAACCAAGTGCATTCTCCCAAAAAATCAACATTAGATTTTCAAGTGCCCGGGGTAGTTTTACAACCCCAAACCTATCAGGGTCTGATGGAGGGTGTCAAGATTCTTGTCAGTGCCATTCAGCCCACCTTGGGTCCATTTCCGCACTTCGTAGGGATAGAATCTCTCTCCCGTAGCAGCAAACCTGAAATTCTCGATTCAGGAGGAACAATCGCTCGACGAATCATTCAGCTTCAAGATCGTAATGCCGATGTAGGTGCCATGTTCTTGCGTCACATGTTGTGGAAACTCCAGGAGCGAGCTGGGGATGGCACCGCAACGGCGACAGTAATTTTCCATACTTTATTTAAAAGTGGCATAAAACATATTGTAGCTGGGGGTAATTCCATGCGCTTGCGCGTTTACCTGGAGGAAGGCTTACGCCTGATTTTGGAAGAGCTGGAGCGTCAGACAGTTCAACTTGACTTCGGCGGTGCGGCTGCCAGTCGTCGGGATAGACTTTCCGGCCTGGCAGAGTCAATCAGCCGCGATCCGGAGCTTTCGCGTTTCTTGGGCGAAATCTTCGACATTATCGGTGCCTTCGGTCGGCTTGAAGTGCGGGCCGGCACCGCACGCAAAATCAGTCGTAAGTATGTGGAGGGTATCTATTGGGATGCCGGAATGCACTCTCGAACTATGATTGATGATATCCAGACAGGCCGATCCACTCTTGAAAATCCATTGATACTTATCAGTGACCTTGATCTTCAAGACCCTGCGGACATGATCCACATTCTGCAGGTGGGATTAGAAGCCGGAGCCAGTAGTCTGTTGCTCGTAGCAAACAGCATTTCGGATCGTAGCCTTTCAATTGCGATGATGAAATCCAATCGAGAGAAGATCAAGCTAATAGCGGTCAAGACCCCAAAAGCCAGCGGCGCGCAAGAGCTTGTTCTTACTGACATCGCCATGCTTACCGGAGGACGTCCTCTCCAGAAAGCAACCATGGATACCTTTCAAGGCTTGAAACCACAAGATTTAGGCCGGGCCAGACGCATTTCCGCCGAAATGGAAAACTTCAGCATTGTGGGTGGCAAAGGCGATCCGCGCCAGTTCCGTGGGTATATTCGGGAATTACAACAAGCCTTGTGCAAGACGAAAGAGCCAGCTCAGTATCAAATCTTACGGGATCGAATTGGTCAGTTGATGGGCGGTTCTGCAACCCTGATCACTGGTGGAATTACCCAAAGCGAGTGCGAGGACCGCAAGTCCCTGGCGGAACGGGTTGCCACGGTCATTCAGAGTGCGTTTTTGGAAGGAATTTTGCCAGGAGGTGGCATAGCTTTGCTGGCTATTCAACCACGGCTGCAAGAAAAGAAAAAGCAGGCCCGTGATGAAGATGAGCGAGCGGCTTATGCCATGCTAAGCGAAGCCTTGGAGGAACCTTTCCGGGTTTTGCTTTCCAATGCTGGCTACGATCCTGGGCATATAAAATCATCCCTGACTGCCCAGGCCGATCTAGGCTTTGGTATAGACCTTAAGACTGGAGAAATTACCCACATGCTCGAGGCTGGAATTGTCGACCCTGCTTTTGTTATCAAGGAAGCGGTGCGTAGTGCTATTGGCAGTGCAGGGTTGCTGCTCACTACTGACATCATCGTCCACGTCAAAAACCCACCTGAAGAGTTGCGGACTTAAATTGGGTTACAGTAATTAATTTTTTACTTTAAGGTTATAAAAAATGACTGATAAAACCATTAGCAATTCGATTTACGCTCTGGCAGCCCCATTATCATTTAATAAAAAAAGCAGACCGTGTTTTGCAGCCCGGGAAAGCGGTTTGTTCCGTTCTGATGATGGGGGGCATACTTGGCAGGACGCCTACAAGAATCTAGTCACCGGCCAGACTCTGCCAACTTTTTCTCTGGCACTTCCCACAGATTTCGAGAATTCGCCCCATATTTTCGCTGGTGTATCTGGAGGCGTGCTGCGATCCAACGATGGTGGACGAAATTGGCGCACCGCGGTTTTTCCACCTCCTGCTCCACTAGTGGTTAGCCTGGTAGTTTCTCCCAATTTCAGAGAGGACAATATCATCTTTGCAGGTACAGGGGAAGATGGTGTGTT
>VFKX01000061.1 GCA_009885285.1 Candidatus Falkowiibacteriota bacterium | reverse complement strand
TCAGGAATTTCAGAAGGATATGACCTGTTCATAAACACTTCTCACCTTGATTACTTTCCCAATAGATCAAAAAATGGTTACTTATCAATCTTTTTTCCAGGAATATTAAAATTATCTATTTTGGAGTATTTAAAAAGAGCATTTTTTATCCCATCATTTAGAAGAATATTTATTTACCCTTCTAGATATGAGGGCTTTAAATTTGATCAACCATTGAATGGAAAAATATATAAGTGGCTCTCAAATGAGTCCTCAATTGTTTTCAAGGATTCAATCAAGCAATTTAGCATTAATCTTTTTTTGAGAGAGTTTACTTTTTCAGTCTTAGATAAAATTGAGTTTACACTTGATGGACAGAGGTTACTGACAGCAGAGAAAAATGTACTAGAGAAAGACAACATTGTCACTTTTAATTTTAAAAATGTTGATACAAAAAATAAAAAGTTTACCATTCATCTTCCACCCAATGAATACTCTGAAAATGTTGCGTTACTGAGCCTAACAATCTCAAGTTGGAGATACTTGATCTATAATTTATTTAAAAAGTTTTTTCCTGTTTGGGAAATGAGACTACATGGTGGTCCAGAAGTAACCAAAAAATCTGACTTTCTCTCATACAATAAGATAATTACAATTTCAGAATTTTGTAAAAAATGGATCTTCAAATATTGGGGACTAAACAGTGTCGTTCTGTATCCACCCGTAAATACTCAGAACTTTTGCGTAAGTAAAAACAAAAAAAATATCATTCTCCATGTTGGAAGATTTTTTATAACTGGTCATTCAAAAAAACAGTTAGAACTTGTCAAACTTTTTAAACAAATTATTGACAAAAATAACATTAAAGACTGGGAATTACATTTTGTCGGCAGCGTTGAAGATGGTGAAAATCATCGCCAATACTTTGAAAAAGTGCAAAATGAAGCAAAAAGTTATCCAGTAGTTTTTCATAATAATATTGCATTTGAGGAGCTCAAACAATTGTTCTCAGTCTCGAAAATCTATTGGCATGCAACAGGTCTTGATGAAAATGAAGAAAAAAACCCTGTTGCTTTGGAACATTTTGGGATAACCACAGTTGAAGCCATGGCATCTGGATGTGTTCCAGTTGTTATAAACATGGGAGGGCAAAAAGAAATTGTTACCAAAGAATCTGGATTTAAGTGGAATATAAGAAAAGAGTTAATAGATTTTACGATCAAGTTAATAAATGATCCAATACTTCTAAAATCTATGAGTGCTGCCGCAAAGGAAAGAAGTAACTATTTTAGTAGGGAAAACTTCAAAAAAAACTTTACAAGAATAATTAATGAAAAATGAAACAAATCACACTATTAATACAAAAGCACTGGATTTTAATTTTATCTTTAATAATTTTTATTCCATTATTACTTCGAAATCCATATTCAACTCGTACACTCATACCTAATTTGGAACCTTTCCCAGATGCTATGTTCTACACTACTACGCCAAGATGTTTCTTGAATGGTCAAGGTTGGAAAATGTGTCGATTAAACGACTCAAACACAGCGGGGATTTCCCCCGCTGTCCCACCCGCATATTCAATTTCATTGCTACCAGGATACCTTTTCAATTTTGACGTAAGAACTTTCTATTTTACAAATTTTTTATTAGCCTTAATTTCACTTTTAATCTTATATAAAGTTTCAACAAACTTTTTTAAAAATTCTTACATAACAGGAATGGTCTTATTTTTTTACATTACAAATTATTTCATATATTGGTTTCCCACACTGGCAATGGCAGAGAATCTGCTAAATCCTATTTTCCTTTTAAGTATTCTTATACTGCAACAAAAAATTTCAATCAAACTTTCGCTGTTAGCGGGTTTGGTTTCTGTGAGTTTTTATGCAACTAAATTTGCCTTTGCACCTTTGGCTGTTACTTTTCCTATTCTATATTTATTTAAAATATTACTCAGCGATACAAATTTTAGAACAAAAATATATACTGTTGCATCTACCATTATTCCGGCAGGAATACTCATGCTACAACTTGTTGGAATTCAACAATTACTCAGCGTATTAAATCAACTATTTAATGGTGCATTAGATAGTAATAGTCCTACCAATGTTACCTCAGGAAGCGGCTATTTCTCAGTCAGCTACTTCTCAAAACATTTTAGTGAGTATTCAAATGGCTTACTTGGAAAATCACAACATTTTTTGTGGGATAACACTCCTCTCACAGAAAGATGGATCGCACTACCTGGACTACTTGGTCTACTTATTAGTATAAAAAAGTTTGCCCAAAATTATAAGAATCTTATTCCAAATCTTTGGCTCATACTTTCAGCAATTTCACAGCTAATCTTTATGTCTACTTTTTACGTAGTAGATATTCGATATGTGTTTCATTTTCTTCCTATTTTACTATTTGGTTTTGGTTTCTTCTTAGAACATTTGGAACACACAGTATTCAAAAACAAACTCAATATCATTTTTTTTATAATTCTACTTACAGTGATATATTTGGCGACAAATCTCGTAAGATTGAAATCAACAGTCATGGTAAATCTAAAATATAGCGAAACACCATGGTGGTACTTAACACAACAAGAAATGAATATGTATTTTGACAAACTAGAAAAGGGTGACAAAAAACCTTTATTAATTACATTATCCGCACCGTTTCTAGTTGATAACTACACAAACAATAATTACAACCCACTACCATTGAATGAGCAACAAGATTTTAACGCTGCAGCAAATGATATTTGGGGCACTGATAATTACTCCAATTTAATTAATTTATATAAAGAAAAACTACTAAATGGTTATGATGTTTATTTGACAAATTATGGAGTCAGCGCAGCAAATCATTTTAAAGAATCATACTCAAACATTGAAAAGAATTTTGAATTAGTACAGGTACAATCAGGATGTTATAACTTGTGCAATATTTACAAACTCAACCTAAAAAAATAAACTCATGTCTAGAAAGCTAACTAAATTTATTCCCTTATTGATTATTTTTCTCCTAACCATTTCCATCAGCATCAATTTTTTTAACCAATCAGGAATGTATACCACCCACGATGGAGATTTTCACCTGGTAAGATCACTCCATTTTCTTGCTGAACTAAAACAGGGTCAATTTCCTGTCAGAGTTGCACCAGACCTTGCATTTTCTCATGGATACTTAGCATTTCAATTTTTCTATCCATTACCATATTATTTTGTAGCAATTTTTCAACTCTTAGGTATATCTACAACACTGAGTTGGAAAATCATGCAAATTTTGACAACCTTTTTTTCGTTGTTCATTTTCTATATTTGGAATCGAAAGAGTTTTAATACAAAACCTGCTCTTACCGCTACAGCTGTTTACGCACTCGTTCCTTTTAGATTTCTTACACTCTACGTTACCGGGCAAATTGGAGGATACTTTGGATTACTCTTTGCTTCTATAGTCTTTCTTGGAATTCACAATACACTCCGATCAAAATCAAAATATGCTGGCCCACTTTTAGCTCTCGGAATTGCCGGATTAATTACCTCACATTTACTCTCAGTCATACTATTCTTTCTACCACTGGCAGGATACACACTTATTTTGCTCAAAGAAAAGTTTTCAGTAGAAAAATTTAAATCGCTTTCACTTTGGTCACTTGTTGGAGTTGGGCTATCCTCTTTCTACTTATTTCCATTTTTACTTGAAAAGCATTGGGTAAAAATTGGCAACCAAGTTTTGGTTGATTATTCTGATCACTGGGCAACACTTAAACAACTCATTTATTCAACTTGGGGATATGGCACTTCTGTTAATACTATTCATGATGGCATGTCATTTCAGATAGGTTTGGCACTTATCATAACACTCATTTTTTCCATTCTTTTTATCTTGATTAAAAAGAAAAAAATGCCTATAGCAACATTCTTTATTTCTTGCCTTTTTGTCATGATTTTTCTGATGCTTGAATTTTTAGCTCCAGTTTGGGAATTAATTACACCGCTACAACTCATACAATATCCTTGGAGAATATTAGCAGTAACAACGTTGCTTGGTTCGTGGGCAACTGCATGGTTTATCAACCAACTAAGAGGGAGAGTACAGTGGCTTACAATCGTGTTATTAGTTGTCATAGCTATCTATAATGTCAGAAACTATACAAAACCTTGGCCACTAGGCTGGAAAACAGATTCTGATTACATGCAAAACAGAAATCTCTTCTATGGCTCGACAGATATTTCCTGGGAACTCATGCCAATCACTGCATTAGGTACACCAAACAAAAAGCCAGAATTACTGACAAAAACAGATGAATCTCAAGTTATAATTTCAGACTTTGCAAAAACTGATTTTGGAGCAACAAGATACACAGCCAATATAAGTGCAAAAGGCAACTCAAAATTAAATGTTTTGATTTGGGATCTGCCTATATGGGAGGTTAGAGTAAACGGGATTGTGCAGGATAAACAAAGAGCAGAGGATGGAACAATTCTAGTAAGTATGGGCGAAAAATCGAAATCATTAGAAATTATTCTGAAAAAAACAAACCTGCAAATTATTTCAGATTTGCTTTCACTTGTCAGTCTTTTATTTGTAATAAAATCACTGTTATTCCAAAAACAGGCTAGAACTTAAATAGATAGTATTTTCCGTATCCTTTTTAATTGTATCTGTCATATCTTCATACAAAACTGTTACTTCAGATTCTGGATATACAACCCTAAAAAAATTATCTCCCATTAATGCATGAGAAATTTGTTTACTCGACCCCCAAGTAACAATATCACTACCAACTGTCTGAGAATTGAGAAATACAACAGTGGTTCCACTTGGCAAGCTTGGATACTCTCGTATCATATACTCATACACTTTTTCTGAGATCCTTGAACGTTGAACCGTGTAATGTGTGTTTTGTGTCAAAAGTATTGAAACGATGTTTAAACAAAAATATGAAAGTAAAAAAAGTGCAATAACTTTCTTACTTTCTTTTGCTAAAAGTATTCCAACAAATAATGCAAAACCAAACATTGAAAGAGACATTTGAATGGTAAATTTATGACTCGGGAAAAAAATAACTGGCAGTATGGCAACCACAAATACTGCGACACCCAACCAATTTTTTTGCGTAAAATTTCTTACGTTTTTGAAAAATATTAGGACTGTCAAAAAAATAGTACTAAAAAGAAAAACAATCATAGTTTTCCCTAACAAACCAAAGTCTGTGTAATATCTGGGAATTAATTTGAGTGGACTACTCAAATAATCTTGCAACAATTCTGCCCCACCAAATGCCCAAATTACGTATTGATAGAAAGTATTCAGTAGTACCCTCGGTGAAAAGCTAGGGAGATAAGACTCATGGCCAGCAAGTGTGCTTGAAAAACCAAATATAAAAACTCGAATAAATAAGTAGGTTAAACTAACAAAAGCCAACAACAATATTTTATTTGTATAAAACTTCTTATTCTGCATCCAATCAAAAATTACAACTAAAGCAGGAAAAACAATTGCACTATCTTTACATAAAAGGGCAAGAATAAACCATCCAGCTGAAACAAAGTTTTTTATGGCACCTTCTTTTTTTTGATTACTAATTAATCCAAGCAAAACAAAAACACTCATCATGATTTCTTGTGCTGCAGATAAAAAATACAATCTTGTAAAATAAGTATGAGAAAAAGCTACAACAAATGTGCTCATCAAAACAACTCTTTTTGAAAGTCCCATGCCAGATAAAAAAAGATAATATAGATATAAGCTGTATGCAAATAAAATGAAAACAAAGAAGTGGTAAAAAAACGCTTGCAACCCAAATAGTTGATAAAAAATATAAAAGAATAATTGATTTGGAATTGGTCTATAAAATGCAGTTGATTGTGCATTTGGCAGAGGACTAAAAAAGTTTAAGAACTCTTTCACATTCGATATTTGTACTATTTTTAAATGGAACCAATCATCACTTAAAAAGAACTGAGTAAGTCCTGGAGAAAAAAGCATGAAACAAAAAAATATGATAAGAAGTAACACAGCGTGTTTTTGTATGAATTTTCCCATATCACTAGTATACCAAGTATTAACTCCTAAAAAAACATGGTAGTATCTACTAACTATACAGATGAAAAAATATTATTTTTCCGCAGATATTCTCAGAAGCCTTTCAGCAATTGGAGTTGTTGTGTTGCATTCTTTTGATTCTATATATTTTCGACCAGATTTCTTTGGTGGAAAAAGTTGGTGGATCACACATATCATAATGGCATTTTTTAGAACAGCTGTTCCGATTTTTATTTTACTCAGTGGCTATCTCAATTTGGGTACAGAAAAATCATTTTCACAAATATTTACTAAAACTAAAAAAAGAATTTTTGTCCCTCTATTTAGCTTTTTTTCTTTATATATTGAGTATGACTTGCTAACTCAAAGGTTACCTTGGAATGGTCTGCAAACCATTGCAGAAATTATAAATAAATTTAACATCAATACACAAACATTGCTGTATTTTCTAATTGTTCTTATTTTTTTATATATCCTCACTCCATTTTTTAATGTACTTTTTAAAGAGAGTAAAAACATTCAAAAAAAATTCATAATTGGATTTCTTGTTTTAGGTGCAGTAATCCTGATTACTCGTATTACCACTTTTAGAAATGATGAATATTTTTATAACTCTTACAATACCTGGATTTCGTATATTGGCTATTACCTTCTTGGCTATTATATTAAGCAAGTAAAACTGACGACAAAGCAATATATAATGGCTTTTATAATTTTTCTTTTGAGTTTTGTAGTAACTATTATGGGAACCTATTTTATGTTCCTCTATAAAACTGAAATTTCACAATACATTTTAGTAGACAACATTACTTACTTTGCTAACTACCAAAGTATCAATGTAATACTGCAATCAATTACTTTATTCATCTTAATTATTCATTCAAAGTTTTTACTCAAAACTCAGAAAGGTTCAATATTTGAAAAAATTACTCAATTTGTGGCTCAAAATAGTTTTGGCATCTTTTTAATACATATCTTGGTGTTGTATACACTCAATTTTAGTATCGATAACTTCATTACCAGCAACATTTCGCTGTTTCTCTTCATTACTTTTTCCAGCTGTTTTTTAATTACGTTGTTGCTAACTATACTTTTAAGAAAAACACCTTTAAAATGTATCCTCGGCGAATAAATTGTTCCAGTTAAGTAAGCTTTATGTAAGATTATTCGGTTATAGTTCTTCTGTACCGCAAATCTTACTTCGTGTATAAGAAAGGTATCTATGATTACGAATAAAGACATCATAAAACTGAAAGAAACTTTTGCTACAAAAGATGATTTAAATAGTACAAATAATGTGCTACAAAAACTGAGTGACAAAACCGATCAAGGGTTTGCTTGGATGATAGAGGAGTTTGGAAAAGTTCGTTCTGAGATGGCAACCAAAGATGACCTAAAGAACTTTGCAACCAAAGATGACCTGAAGAAGTTTGCCACCAAATCTGATCTTGATAAATTTGTTACCAAATCAGATCTCACTGAAATCATGGGCGAACTGCGAGCAATCAGAGAAGAACTAACTGTAGGTACATACAGAAGACTAGAAATATCTGAGACAATTGAATCTCATCAAACCAGAATTTCAACCTTAAGAAAACAAACTTTCATTTCCCAAATAAGTTACTCTATTTTTCGTGTAAAATAACTATACATGAACAAACTCAAACAAATACTTTCTTGGATTGATGTTCATGCACTTTTTATATTAAGTGCATTTCTCATTGTATTTATTCCACTGTTCCCCAAAATTCCAATTTTCGATGTTCTCCCAGGCTATATTGTCAGAGCCAGACCAGAGGATGTGCTCATTTTTATTACAGCACTTGTCTGGATCAAAGATGTTATTAAGAAAAGGATTAAAATCAAAACAACCTACCTTTGGATGGTCATCCTGTTTACAATTTCAAGTTCAACTTCAATTCTGCTTGGCACAGTTCTCATAGAAACAATTCCAGCTCAACTATTACATATTGGTAAAAGTAGCCTTCACTTATTTCGTTACCTCGAATACTTTGCACTCTTTTTCTTTACATACTCAAGCGTTAAAACTCAAAAACAACTTTATATAATACTTGGGCTTTTGGCGGCGACAGTATTTTTTGTTGTATTGTACGGGTTTGGCCAGGAATATTACCACCTTCCCTTATTTTCAACAATGAATAGAGAATACTCAAAAGGTACTACATTGTACCTTCAAGAAGGTGCTCGCCCTCAATCAACATTTGCCGGACACTATGACCTAGCAGCTTACTTAGTAATTGTTTTACCAATTCTATTTTCACTTGCTTTAGGACTTCTAAAAATTGACCTCAAAAATCTCAAACAAACTTTAAAGTTAAAACAAAACTATGTAGGCGCTATACTACACTTCGTTCACATTCTTGGTACCTGGATGCTCGTTACAAGTGGCTCAAAAACGGCTCTGCTTGCATATGTTGTAGCTTTATTCGTTGTTATTCTGCAATACCTCCGAAGACTAGGGAACTTGCGTCAGCAACTAAAATGGGGAAGTGTTTCATTGTTTATTATTAGTACCAGTCTCATTGTATTTCTTAACTTTTTTGCAACAACTACACGAGATAAATTAATTTCTTTAGTTCAAACTGCACTATCAGGTTCTAACACACCAGCAGAAGTAACTACAAAACCAGATGATTTAATTGGTGAGGGTCATGAATACAAACTCGTCACAACCAAAAATGAAGATGGAACAGAAAAAAAAGAATGGGTTAGACAAGAAAGTATTTGGTCTGCAAATGCTCTAAAGTATGGGTTATCCATGGGAATTCGGTTGGATACGCTTTGGCCAAATGCGCTCAAGGGCTTGATGAATAACCCACTATTTGGAAGTGGTTTTGCAACACTTTCCACAATAGAATCTGTTGGTGATTACACTTTTGCAGACTCAACTGACAATAATTTCTTAAGAACACTTGGAGAGATAGGTTTACTAGGTTTTATAGTTTTTTATGGCTTGATCCTAGTTATCACAGTTGAAATTTTGAAACAAGCTACCCAAAAATTTACAACATCACAAGCACTCAAAATTGGTTTCTTAGGATCAATCTTTGGTCTCCTCATCAATGCTACCTACATAGATGTTTTTGCAGCCTCAAAAGTTGCATATACTTTTTGGGCATTCGCAGGTCTTACTCTTGCAATTTTAAAACCAAATGCGACTCACTCAATACGCACTATCTTTATTCATTTTAGAAAACATCGCTCACTCTATTTAATTCTGTTCCTATCATTTTTCTTACTCCACAAAAATCCATTTAATAAAAACGCACTCATTAGAAACTTAGAAGTAAATCCTGCACAAATTGAGTCACTGACAACTGCAAAATGCTTTATTGAAACAGGCTCCTTCACTGTCTGTAGACCTAACGGAACTGTTTTAAAAGGAAACCTCAATATATATTCTGTCTTACTTGTCCCATTCTATAAAATATACAACAACCCGATGATGTTCTATGTACTCAACTTACTTTTGATTCTCCTAACAGTTGTAACTGTGTATAAAATTTTGAAAAAAAATAAAATAAGAGAAATATTTACCTTCACTGCTTTACTTTTGTTTATCTTAATCGCTACTTTTTTTGAATTTAGCAATACACCACATACTACAATAAGCTTGCTCCTTTTTTTGCTCATGCTTCCTACGATCTTGATAGTTGCAGCACATTTACTCAATAAAATTACATTTAGAAGCGCCTATATTGTTCAAATTTGTATCGTTCTTATTTGCATATTGCAGCTCACTAATTCTGATTTTAATTCTCAATTTTTTTCCCAATTTAGAAATAAAGAGAGCTCAGATAAGCTGAAAACAATTGAGCTCGCAAATATTCATTTTGACAGAGCAACATACATGAATAGAAAAAATGAATTCTACCTTATTTCTAGTTTGAATCCGTACTATATTGATTTATTTTCGAATGGTAATTACAAACTGTTGCCACTGTCTGAATCACAACCATACCTAGAAGAACCTGAAAAGGTCTATGAGTCACTTACTGCATTTGATACTCCCAAAAATCAACAATATGCAAAACTACTAGAAAAAAATTCTCTTTTTGTCACAAACTATGGTATTTCAACTTCCGAAGAATATCAAAAAGCATTCAAAGAATTAAAAAACGAATTTGACCTTACCTACACAATGGTTGGTTGTGATGACTACTGCAACTTTTATAGTCTTACATCTGAAGTTGCCAAGATTTCTCCAAAACCTATCGTTGCTAATAACCTAGAAATAAAAACAGAAGATTTGAAGAAACCCTACTCATTTTCAATTTTTTCAAATAGATATGAACCAAAAATAAGTTTGGAAGTAACAAAATCAATCCCATATTCAACAGGCCAGTTTGCCTCATTACTCAAGAATTCTGTACCGTCAAATAATGCATTTGTAATAGTGACTGGCGATATTCTTGACTATAGTAGCCTAAAAAACAATACACTATTCAATACTACATTTAATCGTTTGCCAATTTTATATACTCAAGGGAACACAGATCTCAACCCAAACAAGCTACACTCAACACAAGATTCATATTTCTTCACTGATTCAGAATTTTTCCTCTTACTTAATACTGGAGAAGACTCAAAAGTGACACTTGAGCAACAAAGATTTGTGTACAACGCTTTATTACAAATCGAAAAATTGCCAAACATAAAAAATATTATTGTTATTTCTCATAACTTGAATTGGGAGAATCGTACAAATAAGGATACTTTTATTTTTGAACTAGAAAAAAAATTAAGTCAGTTCCCAGAAATGAAAAAATACATTATTACCAGTCATCATTCAACAAAATCAGATCCCGCTGAATTGCGATCAGAGCTTGCAACTAAACATATTACTGACCCAGCTACCAACATACACTACTTATCCTCATTTATTCGCGGTTGGGAAAATGACTCGTCATTTGAATTTACAGTCAATTCAGATAGCACAATTACTGTTAAATATAGAATTAAAAATGATGGCAACTAAGGACTGGTGAAATAAGCAACCGTCTTTTTTAACCCATCCACAAATTTAACTTGTGGCTCATATTCAAGCAATTTTTTAGCTTTTGAGATATCAGGACATCTACGCGTTGGGTCATCAGCGGGTAAAGGTTTGTATTCTGGTTTAAATTCAACTCCCGAGTTTACTAATTTATGAACCATCTGAGCGGTTTGTAAAATTGTAAACTCTTCTGGATTACCAATATTTATTGTTTCTCCAGCTAAATTTTCCTTATCTGCCATTCTCAATATATATTCAATTAAGTCATCAATATAACAATAGGACCTAGTATAGCTACCATCACCGTAAATAGTGAGAGGTTCTTTTCTAACAGCCTGATTCACAAAATTTGGAATCACTCTGCCATCAGTTGGATCCATTTGTGGCCCATAGGTATTAAAAATGCGAACAATCCTTGCATCAACACCAAAATCCCTGTAAAAAATTCCACAAATCGTTTCACCCATACGTTTTGACTCATCATAACAAGATCGTTTGCCATTTGGATTTACATTGCCCCAATATGTTTCTGGTTGTGGATGAACCAACGGATTACCATATGCTTCAGATGTACCAGCAAATATAAATCTACCCTCTGGATTTGTTTCTTTTAAGTACTGCAATAAATAATGGGTACCCATTGTATTTACTAAATAAGTTTCAACTGGATACGCTTGATATCTTGGAGGAGAAGCAGGTGAAGCAAAATGCAAAATAACATCAACTGTACGGTATTCATCCATGTAGTTTCGCGCAGGTTGAGAAACATCTGCCCGAATAAACTCAAAATTGGCCACTTTTGAGTTTCCACTTTCATCCAAAAACTCTGCTAAATTTTCTGCTCTGCCAGTAATTAGGTTATCAACTCCTATAACTCTCACGCCAAGTGGCAGCAACTTTGCCACTAAGTTTGAACCAATAAATCCTGCTGCTCCAGTGAGTAAAACTGTCTTTCCCTGTAAATATTCAAACATAGCTCCTTTGAGATTCCAATTTTTGTGAGTACAATGTAGTAAGTAGGATTATTACATGAAAAAATTGATTGTTAAATACCCACTGCAACTTCTGGTACTCTTGGGGATTGTTTTAAGAATTCCACATATCTCTGGTTCTTTTTGGATGGATGAAGCGGCACAAGCACTCGAAGTTGTTCGCCCTCTATCTCAACAATTTGATATTATTGCTGACTTTCAACCTCCACTGCTACATTTATTGCTTCATTTTGCACAATACATTTCACATTCGGAGTGGTTTCTACGAACAGTTGGCGCACTTATTCCCGGCATCCTCACAATTATATTCACCTACAAACTTGCAGAAAACCTCTTTTCTAAAGCAGTTGCTAATTTGGCAACTTTTTTACTCGTTACTTCTTCATTTCATATCTTTTTTTCTCAAGAACTACGACCATACTCACTACCTACAATGCTAGCTGTCATAAGCATGTACTATTTTGTTGTCATCCTCAAAAATCAATCAATATTCAAAATTTTTAACAAAGACTCAGATGATGCTTATGTATTCCTTACAACTCTCAATGCATTTGGTTTATATGCTTCATACCTTTATCCATTTTTTATGTTTGCTCAAATTTTTTATGCCCTTTTGACACTTAAGTGGAAACAAACGAAACAACTGTTTACGTCTTTCTGTTTTTCAATTATTGCATTTCTGCCATTCCTACCAATATTCTTTCGCCAACTTACAGAAGGTGGAAATGTGCGAAAACAGTTACCAGGATGGGATCAAGTTGTTAGTCTGCCACAAATACAAGCACTCCCAATGGTATTTGGAAAACTACTTTTTGGAATGCTCCCATTTGACCCAAACCCAGTCACCATTCTTTTGGTGTTGGCACTAGGATTTTCTGGGTTTGGGGTACTCTTTACAATTTTAAAACAAATAAAAGATCAAAAACTAAAACTGCTCTTCTTTTGGATTCTAGTACCACTGCTTACTGCATGGGTAGTTTCTTTCCTGGTTCCAGTCATTAGCCCAAAAAGACTTTTATATCTTCTCCCGGGTCTCTATATTCTCTTTAGCTATCTAGCAGAAAAACCACTACAAGCAGTATTTAAAAAAGGATTAGAAAGTATTTCTTTTTTAGAAAAATCTACCCTTACTTTTTTCCTATTTCTCGTGCTCACTAACATAATTAGCACTACTTCTTATTATCTCAATCCTAAACTACAACGTGAAAACTGGCGTTCACTCCAACAAGAAATGCACCAAAAATTTGATACTGAAAGCACATTACTTGTATATTCTTTTCCAGACGAATTTGCCCCAATGCGTTGGTATGAACAACAAGAAAAAAAACCTTTTAAAACATTTGCTACAAAATCGTTATATATTGATGATGCTCCAAACTTACCAAATACACTCAAGATAGCCGCAAGTTATAAAACAATTCTAGTTTTTGACTATTTACGAGATCTGACAGATCCAAACAAAAAAATAGAAACTCAGCTAATAGAGTTAGGATTTAAAGAAGTAGGTGTGCTAGACTATCCGAATATTGGTTTTGTGCGAATTTTTATGCAACCAGTAACTATATTAGGATCTACATAATATGCATATTGGAATTGATTTTACTTCGGTAATCTATGGGAGAGGCGTATCTCGATACACTCAAAACTTAGCGCAAGCTTTGGCGAAAAACCCAGAATTACAGCTTACTTTATTTGGATATTCACTCCGACAAAAAGATACTTTACATACGGTGGCAAGCAAGATTATTCAAGCAATAAATAATAAACCGGTTGCCACTAAATTTCTTAGTTTGCCAATATTTGCAATTGAAAAACTTTGGCAACTTGGATTTAAGCATGTGAGCAAAGAAATTCCTAATATGGATATTTTTCATAGTTGGGACTGGATTCAACCTCCAGATAAAAATATTCCTATTGTTTCTACAATTCATGATTTAGCAATTCTAAAATTTCCTGAAACTGCTCACCCAAAAATACTTGCTGCTCACGAAAAATCATGGAAAGTTTTGAAAGAAAATCGCTCACACATCATTGCAGTCAGTCAAGCAACAAAAACCGATATTGTAAAATTACTTGGATACCCTGCATATATGGTTCATGTTGTGCATGAAGCGCTTCCGGAAGAATTTATTACAGCAGCAGATTCACTGACAGAAGAACAAGAAATAAAAATTAAAGAAAAGTTAGTGCTTAATAGACCTTACATTTTTTTTGTTGGCACAAGAGAACCAAGGAAGAATTTGAGGCGATTGATTGAGGCTTGGCAACCACTTGCCCAAAATTATGATCTTATTATTGCTGGAGATATTGGATGGGATAACTCTGATTCAGTAGCTTCAGAGTTTAAGTACCAACCACGATTCTTGGGCAGAATCACAGACAAAGCATTGTCAGTTTTGTACGCGAATGCAGAAGTTTTTGCCTTCCCATCTTTATATGAAGGATTTGGCTTACCAATCTTAGAAAGTTTCCACCATGGCACACCAGTAGTAACTTCAAACTGTTCCGGCATGGCTGAAGTAGCTGGTAATGCAGCAGAATTAGTAGATCCAGAATCTGTTGAAAATATTACCAAAGGTTTACAGAAAATATTGCAAG
>VFKX01000091.1 GCA_009885285.1 Candidatus Falkowiibacteriota bacterium | reverse complement strand
TATTTATTGGTAGCAGCTATTGATTATTCATCTCATAAATTATTTCAAACTCACTATTGATATTTTGCGAAATATTAAAATTATAATAAGTTTTAATAAGTATTAATTTATATCTTGTTTCTGATATTTTCCCAAAATATTTAATTTCATTTTCATCATCTATGATTAAATTTTCAATTAAATGATTTTCTTTTTCTAATTCAAGAATAGAACCATTTCTTGTAAACTCAACGTAACCGCTGGGACAGCAATTAAAATCATACACAATGTTTTGAAATGGCAGATAGAATGAAACATAATCCTTGCTTCTTTTTATCATTATCTGCAGATCATAAGGGTATGAAGAGTAATTAGTAGTCTCTAGTAGAATATTAGAATTTATTACACCATCATTGTTGATGTCAATTAGACCTTGAGTTGAAGTAAAAGAAACTATTTTATAAAATTTTTGCTCCAAAGGAATATTATCATCAACATATTCATTAGAACATGAATAAAATAAAATCAATAAGAATGTTGTTTTTATTAATTTTTTCATAATTTTTTAGTTTTTCAAAGGTATGAAAAATATCAGTTTAAATATAATTATTGAACTCTTTTTGGCATTATACAAAATGTACAATTTCCAGTGGAATAATTACGAGTTGTCCAACGTTTTAAAATGCCGCCAGATTGACCTAAGACTACTTTATCAGCAAAATTTACAATTACCTCTCCTAAAGGATCATTCCCTTGAGTGAAAGATTTTTGAACAATATTTGTTAAAGTTGTTTCTAAACTAGCACCAAATTTTAATCCAACTTTCACTTTTTCACCAATTGAGGGTGAGAATTCAAAATTGGTGGCAAATTTCACCACTCTCGAATCCGTAGTGATAGTAGTAGTTGCTAAATCGACCTCCTCAATTTCAATCTTTATCGAACTAGAAAATTCATCTAAATTCCAATTAATAATAGGAACATTCACCGATACAGTTTTGTTACTTATACTTACTAGCCTATACCAAGTTTTTTGCCAAATCCACAAACCAGTGGTATAAGTTTCGTAAACTAAAGAAAATAAATCATCTGGAACAACGGTAAATCCACCTATTATTTCACCACCAAGTCCATTAGTTGAATTAACAATTGTCCTAACTTTAAATTCATAATAACCATCAGTCCAATGACTGGTATTTATTCTATTATTATTGTTAAAGAAGGGGTCGCCAGTTTGATCTGATATTTTATTATATGCATTAATTGCATCACCTAACATACCAAAACTTGTTAAATGTTCTTGGAAAGTATATTTAAAAGCACCATTGGGATTAGACGGATCAATATCATAATAAATATAATCTCTTTGCCAACCGTTTAAACCTACATATTGTTGCTCATAAATAGTATATGCATCAATAAGTTTTTGGTCTAAGAATAAAGTAGTACTTTTTACTTCATTGTTTTTATTAATATTGTCAAAATTATTAGACCAAAATTTAAAATCTATCCCATTTTTTTCTAAAACTGTTTTTGATTTTAGTTTTTCAAAATCTGAATATTCAAGATTAGAAACAACTCTTTCATTCTTTTTTATAACTAAAACTGGAAAGCCAGGGATTGCATCATTAGGTATAATTACTAATTCATTTTCAGGGGTTATCATTTGGATTTCATTTGATGCATTGGAACCAATTGCAATTGCAGGTATTTCATTTATTATATCCCATGTTTTAGCAGAAAAGGATCCTAAAGGTAATTCAGGCACTAATATTGTTAATGTTGGTTCAATTTTCAATAAATTAAGAAGTTCAAATCCATCTTTGGCATTACGATTAATGATTGTTTCGAAAGTTTCTCCTGTTTCAAGTACTACATCTTTTATTGAAAATATTAAAACTTCATAATCCTTGTCAAACATTTTAAGTGCTTCATCTTTAATCAACTTGCGAAGATTAGGACTTTGTTTTATACTGCTCATAAAGGAAAAGCCAAACTTTTCGATTAATACACTTTTTTCATCTTTAATGCTATTTTCTAATATTTTATTATCAACAGGTAAAGTTGATTCAAAATCATCCTTGCTACAGGAGTTTAATCCAAAAAAAAGTAAGCCTAAGAAAATAAAGTAATTTTTCATAACTAGATAAATTTTATGCTCCATTTAGGTCTTGAGCAGTTAGTTTCGACCGTTAATTTTATCTTACCAAAGAGTTAATCTTTTTTTCGGTAAGTCGGATGTCCATAGACTCATTCTATTTACTTAGTTCCTTTGGCTGTTCCCCATTGGTTGTAATTGAATGCATCGAACTGAAAATTAACATCTATATTTTTACTAATTTGTCCAATATTGCCAGGATTGACATAACATTCATCAATTAAATCTTCTGCCGGTGAAATCTGGGCAATAGTCTGGTTTGGGACTATATAATTACCCGATTTTATTCCTGAATACTGGTTTATCGTTCCTGAAATGGGTGCAGAGATAGAGTATTGCTCCTTTTCCTTAGATAACTGTTTTATCTGAGATTGAAGTTCCATATTTTCCAAATTGTATTGGGCCAACTTGCTTTGCCACTCATTTATTTTCTGATCCTGGATTAACTTTAAAGGGCTATCGGCCATTTCATAGGTATTTTTCTTTTTCTCATATTCTAAAAGGGCAATCACGATTTATTATAAAGTTCCTTATCTGTTTCCAATTCCTTTTTTAATTAAACTCCAATTCCTGCCCTGTATATTCCTGTTAATGGGCAAGATATTCTTTCATGTAAGTATTTGTCTTTGGTTTTTGCCCACTATTTGTTACTAAAGCTTTAAAATCTTCTATAAATCCTTTGTTTTCATCAATTTTTTGGTGTGTAATGGTACTTTGTTCATCAATTTTATCCGTTTTTATTGAATGTAAGGTGTAATATTTTTTTATCCATTTGTTTTCCACCAGATTGGTAAATACAACCTCGCCATAAACAGCTGATAACAATTGATTGTTCTCTTATCTTGAGAGCAAAATACAACGGCTTTGAGTGCTAATATCTACTTTTATGATAGGCAATAAAACTAAAAAGGCAAATACAAATAATATGGTAACCAAATAAATGATATTACTTTTGGAATGTTGCTTATTAAAATAGTTTTCAACTGAACACTCAATAATTTCGGGTGGGAAAATTTTATCCTGTGCCATAAATACTTTTCTTTAGGTGTAGAAATATATAATTTGAAAAATAATTAGTCTTTACATAATAGACGCAGAAACATGAATATAATACTCCTGAAATCCCCATAAAAAACTTTTGCACACTGTTTTATTTAAATAAAGACAAGCTAACTATAGTAATATCTTTTTTTGCTGATAATACGCTCCGCTACATTTAGCCATGTGTATTATTTATGTAAAAGTATTCCGCCTCCCTTAGCAATCTGCTTTTTTACCAATAAAAT
>VFKX01000029.1 GCA_009885285.1 Candidatus Falkowiibacteriota bacterium | reverse complement strand
GCTCCGCGCTATCATGCCCGAAACGCGGCCATTGTGCTGGCTTCCATGCATGGCGCAAAAACCTTACTTGGTACAGCCACTCCGGCAATTGAAACATACCAGAACGCTCAAAACGGAAAATTTGGTTTTGTGGAGCTGAACCAGCGCCACGAAGATATGGCCATGCCCGAAATTATGGTTGTAGATACCAAAGAGGCGTATCGTAAAAAGCAGATGGAAAGCCATTTTACCGATATTTTGCTTGAAAAAATTGCCAAAGCGCTTCAAAATAAAGAACAGGTTATCCTTTTTCAAAACCGTCGCGGTTACGCACCATATATAGAATGTAAGGCTTGTGCTTATGTGCCTCATTGCAAAAACTGCGATGTGAGTCTCACCGTTCACAAAGCTTTCAATACCCTCACGTGCCATTATTGCGGTTACACCGAAGCCATTCCAACCACTTGTCCGGCTTGCAAAATGCCTGGAACGCTTTCTACTAAAGGTTTTGGAACGGAAAAAATTGAGGACGAAATTCGTCAGATTTTCCCTGATGCTCGGGTGAGCCGTATGGATTTGGACACTACTCGTTCTAAAAAATCGTACGAGAGAATTATTTTTGATTTTGAACAGCACAAAGTCGATATTCTGATTGGTACGCAAATGGTGTCGAAAGGGCTTGATTTTGAATGTGTTTCGTTGGTTGGAATTTTGAATGCCGACAATATGCTCAACTTCCCAGATTTTCGGGCGCACGAGCGCGCCTACCAATTAATGGCGCAAGTCAGCGGAAGGGCGGGGCGGAAGAATAAACGAGGAACGGTGATTCTACAAACTTCGTCGCCTGAACATCCAATTATCGGGCAGGTAATCCGAAACGACTATCAGGCTATGTTTGCGACCCAATGTGAGGAACGCAAACTCTTTAAATATCCGCCTTATTTCCGTATGATTCAGATTGTGCTTCGCCATCGCGATCCAAATATCTTGAACCAGGCATCGGTTCGTATGGCTGCCGATTTACGGGCAGTGTTTGGAAATCGAGTTCTCGGGCCAAATGTTCCGGCCATTTCGCGCATCCAAAATATGTACATCAAACATATTTTACTCAAGTTTGAAGTTGAAGCATCGGCCGAAAAAGCCAAAGAAATCCTTCGCCAAATCACCAACCAAGTCATTTCCGAACCAAAATTCAAAGCACTTTGGATTAATTTGGATGTGGATCCTATGTAAATATCTTAAAATATCGTACTTTCTTTATTGACACAACTTCTTTTTAGATGCTATTTTAAAAAAGATGCTTATAATTCTGTTCAATATTCTACCTAAATTCAACTTCTTTTATTTAAAAACGTTCTTTTTCTTATAAAGGCAGAGCCTTTAGTTACTTGTAATTTGTAATAAATCCAATTAAAAAGACTATTTCGTGTCTTTAGAAATATGTTTTCAAAAATAATTTCAAAAATAATTTGAATTTAAAGTACTTTTTGTTCAGCATTTTAGCATCAAAACATGTTTTATAACAGAATTATTTGTAGAAAACATTTGGTTCGTATATAAAAATCGACTACTTTTGCACCCGCTTTGAGAGAGAAGCACGGTAGTAAAAGTACTACACCACCCGAAATACAAACTGAAATTATTTTTTTTGAAATGTTTGGTGGTTTAGAAAAAAGCATTACCTTTGCAACCCGTTTCGCTCAGCATTTTTGAGGGGTACAAATCAGAATAAAATTATCCAATCGGGAGCGATTCGATAGTCACACAATAAAGTCTTGGCAACAACATTTACCGTGATGGTAGACCAGTCGAGCATCGATCTTTGAGAATACATGAACAACAAATAATGTAGTATAAGGAAAGGGAACATTTTTTATAAATGTTTGATACTAGTGATAGTATTAATTATTTTTTATACCACGTCAATTTTCTGATAAATCAAAAAAGAGATAGCATCCGAGCAAATAATAATACAAGATACAACGAAGAGTTTGATCCTGGCTCAGGATGAACGCTAGCGACAGGCCTAACACATGCAAGTCGAGGGGCAGCACGAGGTAGCAATACTGAGGTGGCGACCGGCGCACGGGTGAGTAACACGTATGCAACCTACCTGTAAGAGGGGAATAACCCGGAGAAATTCGGACTAATACCGCATAATACCTATTTCCTGCATGGGAGATAGGTTAAACATTTATGGCTTACAGATGGGCATGCGTATGATTAGCTAGTTGGTGGGGTAACGGCCCACCAAGGCAACGATCATTAGGGGTTCTGAGAGGAAGGTCCCCCACACTGGTACTGAGACACGGACCAGACTCCTACGGGAGGCAGCAGTGAGGAATATTGGTCAATGGGCGAGAGCCTGAACCAGCCAAGTCGCGTGAAGGAAGAAGGTTCTATGGATTGTAAACTTCTTTTGTAGGGGAATAAAAAAGGGCACGTGTGCCCCATTGTATGTACTCTACGAAT
>VFKX01000079.1 GCA_009885285.1 Candidatus Falkowiibacteriota bacterium | reverse complement strand
CCGCTGCCCGTGCCGATGTCGAGCACGGACCGGGCGTCCGGCATTTTTGCCAGCGCAGCGTTCACCAGGGTTTCCGTATCATGGCGCGGAATCAGTACATCCGGCGTCACCTCAAACTCCAGGCCGCAGAACTCCTGGGTGCCAAGGATATGCTGCAATGGTTCACGCCTGCCCCGACGGGCCACCATGGCACGATACGCGGCCAGTTCGACATCGTCCAAAGGTTTTTCAAAATTAAGGTACAGCCCGACACGATCCAGACCGGTAGCGGCACACAGCAGCCATTCCGCCTCCCGTCGAGCGTTTTCAACCCCGCGGGATGCCAGGAATTCTTTCGTCCAGTCCAGAACTTTCAAGGTTGTCCAGATTTCTGCATCTGCCATGCTGCCGCTCCCCGATAGAGACCTGGATACTATCCCATTATCCTTATCTACTCCACAAAAATAAGCTGTCATGGCTAACGTGACATGGCTACGATTGAACAGGCGCTGCATGATCGTTCAGCGCCCAGTGCGAAGAAACCGCAGTTCATGGTAACTAGGCACTGGCCTTGCATATTTAACAAAAGTATGCAATATAACACATGATTGCGGGCTTCTTTCCACAACACACTGACGTAATTTGTCAAATTCACCGCAACGGGTGACTCAAAATGACACACGGAAGTACTACAATGACCGACTATAGGCGGTTTTTCCCCGGGGGAGTTGGCCTGACTGATCCTCGACCGGACAGCGCATCAGGCAACAGGGGCTTTACCCTGATAGAGCTTATCATGGTTGTGGCCCTGATTGGCATACTCGCTACGCTTGCTATCCCTGCATTTAATAACTACACCGACAAAACCAAGACCGCCCGCGCCGCATCCGAGATACGGACCATGAGCACTGAGATCACTGGCTACTCTCTGGATAAGGGTTCCTATCCTGATACACTGGCCCTCATAAACCGACCTAATTACAAAGACCCGTGGAAAAGAGACTACGTGTATTATAATTGGACTGTGGCGACACCTCAGCTGCCAACTGCGCCCCTGCCACAGGTACCGCTTAAAGACACCATTGGGACTACTCAACTTAACACTGATTATGATCTCTATAGCCTGGGACCGGACGGCGTGACCGCAGAAGTGGGTGGCGTTGCAGCCACTGTCAATGATATTGCCCGTTCCAATGACGGTGCTTTTGTTGGTCTGAGAGATTAACGTGCGTTCGTATCCGAATAGAAATTGCCTGCATTACTTAATGGGAGAATGACCAGACATGGACATGGATCTGTTCCAGCCAGACGAGATACCCTCACAAGATAATGAGCTGACGTTGATCTGCTCGTGCCCGAAATGCTCCGCCAAAATCGAGCTGGCACTGACTCAGATTGCAGAAGATGCGACATCTCATGACTGCCCCGCCTGTAAGACACGCTTCGTGCTGACCAGAGAGTTATTTGCCAGGAGAGCCAATCGCAAAGCAGGTGAAATCAATTGTGCCCTGTGCGGCGGCCAACTTGACCATTCTCAGCACTGCCCTTCATGTAAGGCTCTCTATCCTGATTATTTCGCTGCCGAATTACCCGACGCCGCAAAAAAACGCGCCCGCAAGAATCGTGACCTTTTTGGAAGTCTGAAGAACTTTTCCTTTGAGTGGCGCTCAAGCAGCGCCGCTTCGACGGATTACAAGCCTGTATTAATGGATTCAGAGCCCTGGCAGGAGACTGCCGGTTGGAAAAAGAAGAATATTGTCATGACTGCCAGTGCAGTTGTGATCATTGTATTGATAGCGCTGGGGGTAAGCTTCTACAAACATGCCAAAGCAAAACAGGAGTACGCCGCATCCTATGTCCTGGCTCTGTATGGAATAAAAATGGGAACTGACCTCGGACTTAAGGTGTGTGGAAAACTTTCTGCCGATTGGACAGCAAGAAGCGCTTCCGGGCAAAGTGCTCCGCCCAGCATCTCGGTAGATGATGAGAACCATTTGAATACTATAAAGGCTAAGACTGATACCTACGTGCAAAAATTGAATAATCCGCCGAAAGCCTTTGCCGAGTCCAACGAGAAGCTGTTAAAACTCAATGGATTGTTTACAACTTTGCATGCAGCAGCGCTGAAACCTTCCGGCACGGTTACCAACTTTGTGAGCCTGACACAAAAAACCGAAAATGATTTCAAAACTGTGGCGGCGGAGTTCAAGAAGGATCTGCCGGCAGAATTATCGGACGAATTGAAGATCGCAAAAGCCAAGTACAAGGGGCTGAGTGATTTCTAGCATTAGAGCCAGTGCTTACAAAAAACCCCCGCCAGCACAAGCAGCGGGGGTTTTTAATTGTTTACTTTGTCAGGATTTTATCTACTCGACACGAAAAGTAAAGGCACCTGACCGTTTGTCCAAGTGCCTGAAAAATTAATGGCGGAAGAGGTGAGATTCGAACTCACGGAGGTGTTACCCTCGGCGGTTTTCAAGAACCTGCTGGCTGATAAAGTCTTTAAATAACAATACCTTATCACTCACACACTCTCCCTTTTAAGGCGTATTACAACATATCTGCGTCAAATCTGTAGCAACATACTACATTGCATAACACTACAGTTCAAGCATCTTTGCAGCATGAACCAGCTTACTTGGAGACAGATGAGCATAACGCTCCGTAACCTGGATACTACCATGACCAAGCCATTCTTTCACAACATACAAATCAATGCCATTATTTATTAGTCTGGTAGCTGTGGTATGGCGGCAGGCATGTAGAACAAACTCTTTATCGCCAGTAAGCCCAACAGCCCTACGAGCGAACCTCCAGGCATTTTCACATTGCCATTCAGTAAGATTAAATGGCGTGGCTGCGTTACTTACTTTACGTTGCTCCAGTATGGCTCTCACACGTTTTGTCATGGGAATGCTACGAGGCCGGTCGCCTTTATTAATCCAGATAGAAATCAATCCTGTTTCAAAGTTAATATCCTCATATCTGATATTGCGAACTTCACCGAGACGCATACCAGTATCAATAAGCGTTTCTACCATATCAGCCATCTGAGGAAAGCTTGCTCTTCTCAAGCTCGTGTGTCCATGACGCAGCGCATTAACTACCTGCTGCTCTTCTTCCCTGGACAATACCCTTATACGCCCCCTACGCTCTTTTCTCAATCGTATGAAATCATACTGCTGCCTCTTGAACCGCATTATTGTTTTAAGTATTGCGAGATACCTGTTAACCGTCCCAACGGCGATCTTCCTACTGTCCAGGGTTCTAACATAGTCCTCAAGCCATGTATCATCTATTGCGCCTATCTGAACATCTCCCATAACTTCAACAATCTTTAGCGCCCGTGTGTGGCTACCGTGACCATCTTTATTATGCTTCCAACGCGACTCAAGCACCTGTTCGATTGCATCAGACAGCATGGTTCGTGCTGCCCGTTCTTGCGGTGTAGCTTTCTCTTCATCCAACAGTTTCTGTTTCTCAGTTGCTTCATACTGCTTGGCCTCTTTCTTGGTAAACATACCAGTAGAGCGAAACACCCTTACACCATTTACTGTGAAATTCATGTAGAACACACCCTTGTCGCTTCTTCTGTAAACTGCACACATAGTTCTTTCCTCCGCATGATGAGATAGCTGCTCGGCAGCGAAGAAAAAAAGGGATACACCCCTCTTGGGGGCATATCCCTCTATGCGACTGCACTGGACTAGTTTCTGGATTGGCTTTCCACCTTGGCCAGATATTCTGTGATTGCCTCATTTACGAGGCGTGTCATAGGTTTCTTTACACGCTTACCAAGGTGATACAGTGCCGGTATGTGTTTTTCATTAATCTTAGGTGAATACATATTGTTTCTCCTTTCTGTAGATGCAAATATAGGGCTCTGTGGCCCTTTAGGTTGGTTATGCTATGTTGGGTATGGGTTCTAGTGCTGGTGCCGGTAGAGGGGGCTTGCTGGCTGGCAGGATGGTCTATTAAGCTTAGAGTAGATTAACTTCATAAGCATAGAACTGCACGTTTCACATATTATAGTTGGTGCGCTGGCACGATCCGCTACAAAGCATCCAGACGCTCCATCAACAGTCCCGAAACGAATACCATTTACAATTTCACTCGCCCCTAACTTTCTGGTGCAGAGTTCACACCTCATGGCAGCACCTCCTGGCAGTCAGAACATACATTTTCTTCCTCGATGAACCAGCAGTAGCATTGCTCGCACATGATAAACGTGATTTCCTCGATATGATTACCTTGCATGATTGGTCTCCTTAAACGCCAACAGGGGCTTTGGCTTGATTGCCATTGCCCCCTGTCTGCGCTCTGTATGATTTAGTGGATTATTAAGCTGGTTCTTCTGTGGTGGGTGTGATGTTTAGAATAAAGTCTGAGGCTTTCTGTGCTGCTGCCGCTGCATGGACTAATAGTGTACGGTCATTCTTAAGCGCTTTGAGCCATCCCCCTATGTAAGCGGCACTGTTCTCAATGGTAGTATTTTCAATTCCAGCATGACCACACAGGAATGCGGCCCCCATTTCAGCAACCAGCTCTTCTTTGCTATATTCATGAGAACCAAAATAGCTGGTCTCGGTGACACCCTTCCTTCCAAGCCTGTTAGCGTGGCCGGTAGCATGTGATAGTTCATGGAATAATGTATTGTAGTAATGCTCTATGGTATCGAAGGTGTGCTGGTGGCTTAACTGGATATAATCCAGGGTAGGTGAATAGTATGCTCGGCCTCCACCGTATCTGATATCTGGTTTTAGTGGCATGGCGGTTATGATCTGCTCTGCACTACTGATGGGATCGAATGTATTATGTGTCTCTTCTGCTGGTGGGGGTGTGATGCCTTCGGTCTGGCATAAATTGAATACTGAATAGAACCTGAGCATAGGAATCTTTCCGTTGGTGCTTTTCTCTCCCTCTGTAGCTGCATCCTTATTGTCAAACCACTTCCAAAAGATAACCGGCAAACTTTTGCTGCCCTTGATGACATGGCCTCCCTTATCCTGGCACTGCTTGAAGGTCATCCAATAGGGACTGCTGAACTCACTACAGGCCAACATGAACACATTGACACCCTGATACTTCTTGCCACTGATAAGGTTCTTCGGGTAGTTGCTCTGTGCGTTCCAGGGTTTCTTCCAGGGGATAGTCCCTTGCTCCAATAGCTCCATGATCCTGCTGTTAATCACATCGTACACATTCATTCCCATGATACTTCTCCTCTCCAGGTTGGTTTAGTACCTCGTCAGGTACAGGCAGCCGACTGCTGAAGAAAAAAAAGAGCGTATCTCCCGTTAAGGAATACGCTCTATTGGTAATGCTTATGTGTGTGCCTGTAGATTGGAAGCCGGCCTTACGTATGCGCTGGAACACTTAGCCCCAAACCCTACATAGTCCTTTGCCTTCTCCCCATACTTTCAACTTTCAAATATATAAAAATGAAAACCGATTTACCTCAGAACCTAGCCTCAAAATATATAAATATGAAAACCAAACCCTAATTGGCACTCCGATATAAAATCCGACTACCTCAAGCTGTATATGTGATTTACTTGAATGGGTATTGCTAGAAGGATACTCTCGAAGTCTTATCCGTGTTGCCGCGAATTTTCTCAGGGAAGTTTGTATTCAAATAATTCCACGCATCTGAAAAGCTAGGAGTCAACACTGTAAAGAATATGTTGTGAGGAAATCTTGATGGAGAGTGATCCTCAGTTTCAATGTATAATCTCCGAGGAACTGTCATGGAACTCTTCCAGACGAATCGAATATTATTCCATGGTATTGGATCATTACCTATGTGTTTATGGAATATCCCATCAGAGTTTATAGTTGTTGAGTGCCATGACATCGTGGACAAAAAAATGTGCCACCACATCGAAGACAAAAGTTCTCTGACAATCGAATAGCTATCACGTAATCCTATGAACACCGCAATCATT
>VFKX01000033.1 GCA_009885285.1 Candidatus Falkowiibacteriota bacterium | reverse complement strand
GTCCCCTACCGGATTTGAACCGGTGTCGCCGCCGTGAAAGGGCGGTGTCCTGGGCCGGGCTAGACGAAGGGGACGTTTGTTTAACGTGTCACGCCTGGTCGCTTTCGCGTTCCCTGGCCCAAAGCAGGCGTGACAGACGTGAATATATACCGGAAGAAAATCAGGGAGTCAATATTTTTTTGCTGCCGTTATTATTTTTAGTACGCTTCAGAACAGGGAATTACTGGCCATACACCAACGCTTCGCCGGTATAAAAAACAAAAAGGGAGCTACGATAAAATCGTAACTCCCTGTAATGTTTGGTGAGCCGCGTTGGGGTCGAACCAACGACCACCTGATTAAAAGTTAGATGATCTATGTTTCTTCGAGTTGTATGGCTTTTTATTACTTCCATATTTATTAGATATTTATCTTGTATCATGCCCTTTCCAGTTTGACAACTTTTCATGTTTATTGTACCCTATGTGTACCCTACGAGATGCAATCAGGAGGTCGCACATGGCGGAGCGAGTCAAGCTAACCAAAACAACTGTAGATAAAATTCCCTTTGCTGAAAAAGGTAAGCAGATTGACTATTACGACTCTGAACTACCGGCCTTTGGCGTGAGAGTGTCTGCTACTTCAAAAACGTATTTTGTACGCAAATGGATCAATGGAAAGCTGACAAGAGTAACTCTCGGCAGACATGGAGTTATTTATGCCGATGTTGCTCGTAAACTTGCCGGTGACGCTACTACTGAACTCAGGAAAGGTGTTGACGTTAACCTTGAAAAAGCTAAAAGCAGGATACGAGGTATAACCCTATCTGAAATATTTACGAAATTTCTGGCTACTCGTAACGCTCTCAAGCCAAGAACTATAGAGCACTATAGCGATGACATCAATAGACATCTTGCTGATTGGCTAAAGAAACCCATAGCTGAAATCTCCAAAGAAATGATCGCCAAAAAACATACTAAGCTTGCGGAGTCCGCCGGTGAAGCATCGGCTAATAGTGCCATGAGAACCTTTAGAGCGGTTTATAATTTTGCTCGCTCGTATACCGATAACAATATACCTGATAATCCAGTGCAACGTCTATCCCAAACCAGGCAATGGTACAAAGTCGTGCGGCGAAGCAATTTTCTGAAGCCTCATGAACTCAAGCATTGGTATGATGCTGTTCAGAAGATTCCTAACACAGTAATTAGGGACTATCTACTGCTGACGGTCTTTACCGGGCTCCGGAAACAGGAAGGTTTACAACTAAAATGGTCCAGCGTCGATATGAAGGATCGATCCTTTACTATCATAGATACTAAAAATGGAAAACCGCACCAGCTACCGATGAGCAATTATTTGCATATTCTTTTCAAAGGGCTCCAGAAGCAAAAGGTAAATGAGTATGTGTTTCCTGGTACAGGGGAGGCAGGTCACCTTGTTGAACCGAGAAAGCAAATGGATTTTATCGCAAGACGTACACTTTTGACGGTAAATGGAGTTGAAAAAGAAGATGAGCTCACCAAGAAAATGGCGAAAGATCCAGACGGCATTTTACCTGGGATTTCATTCATGCTCCACGATCTTCGTCGAACTTTTATCACTATTGCGGAGAGCATCGATATATCTTATGCTGCCCTCAAGCGGCTCCTCAACCATAGTGACGGTAATGATGTGACAGGTGGCTACCTACAAATCACAACTGACCGTCTACGTGAGCCGATGGAGCTGATCAGCGTAAAACTTTTTGAATTAATGACTGCAGCGACGATCCCCCCTACAAAGGAAACCACCCCTTGATACTCAACAGCATTATCAAACTCAAGATAACAAAAATCACCTTACTAACATCCGAGATTGTATCGGTGTGGGCCAGCAAGCCTGCTTGGTACTGGCGTGAAGCGATCAATCTCTCGATTGGGTGTAGCCCTGAAAATAGTAGCGAAGCAGAAATTTTAAGTGAAGAAGATGCGGAAACGTGGGGAACAAAGGTTCGAAATCGGACAGATGAATCCGAACGAGCAATGCTTACCGGAGAATTACCATTCATAAAAATAAGATATGCCATTGATGATGAAAAAATATTCCCAGCTTTCCATCCCTTAGAGTTTGTAAAGTGGCTGCAACGGAGTAATTTGCCTCACCCCGCAGAATTATTCGATGCCGTCTCAAATCACTATGCAAGAAATTCATTTAACGGCAACCAGACCAATTACATTTTTCACAAAAAGCTGCAGGCTTGGGAAGTCCGTTTTGGTGATGAGACACTGGACGCCCTGAAAGACCTCCTTGGAATGACTTATATCCAATTACTAATTCAACATACTGATCAGCCTGTTGATGTTCTTGCACTTGAGGGGCTTGCCGGCTGTCACGAAAACTCCTACAGTCCAGACAGTGATGATGACAATGATGGTGTTGATACGGATATTGCTACCCGATATGATGATGGCCTCAATATTTATACTGAAACTGAGGACCAAATTCTGGATGACGAGGCCCGGAGGCAATACCAGGAGGAATTGGCGGATCTTCGAGACCAACATGTATTTGCAGATGAAACCGGCAACACATCGGAAGCAGCCAGGATAATGCTTCAAATCGAGGCCATCAAGAAAGAGTTGAATGCTGCTACCGGGTTGGGCGGACGGTCACGCCGACTGAATTCAACCACCGACAAATGCAGAAAGCGCATTTCAAAATCAATTCGGCAGACCATCGCAAACATTAGGTTTGCTGAAGAGACACTTTGCCGTCGTGATGCAGTCATTGCTGAACACTTCACTAGATGTATCACTACAGGAGTCACCTGCTGTTACAATAAATCACGAAACAACCCCCCCATCGAATGGACCGTCTGATCTCCAATCCATCTATGCTACCCAAAAAGTAGCTCCAGTCACATAAATTGTAGCGCCCATATTTTGAAGGCGAAGATCGCCGATAAAATTTTCGAGGTGCTCCAATGCAAAACACACGTCCCCATCAAACTGAACAAGCAGATCAACTCTTAACTCAAGCACAAGCTGCCCAGTGGCTCGGTATGTCATCAGCTTGGTTTGAACAAAACCGATTCCGTGGCACAGGCCTCCCTTACATTAAGATAGGGCGCTCCGTCCGTTACAGTAGATTGGCCATCCAAGAATGGCTTCTGGCACAAACTGTCGGAGCCGGTATTTAGGCATGATGCTTCCCCCGGTTTCCGGTGGTGATTATTTGCTGATGAGCCACATGAGGCTTACACAGCGTTTATATGGAGGCGGTAACGCCAAGGAGAATAAATATGGTTTGCGAAACAAACACATGTCCAGAACTGGAAACCGAACACCGTCAAGACGGCTCAGGTCTGATTGATTACCTCGATTGCCTAACTGTGGAGGTCGATGATCTTACAGACCGTATGCGCCAGATCAAGGCGATCAGTATTATGGCACGCCGTAGCCTGGAAGAAACGCTTGCCTGCCCCTGCTGTGCCGAAGATGTCCTTGCCGGTGCTTTCAAGGCTATCGAAAGCATTGCTGGACTACAGGGCGCATAAGCCAGTCAACCCTAACCCCGTTCCCTTACCTGTGTGAGTGGTGAATAGTGACTGTACCGGGAAATTGATGCCGGAACAGTGTTTATCGAATTGGGGCTTCTAAAGCTCCACAAGAGGATGAAGAAATGAAAAAAGTAGTTAAACCGAGCAGTACCGCAGTCGTTACCAGCCACCAAGAAGAGATTTCCGATTTACGCCAGCAGGTCGAAAATCACCGTGTAAAAGAGTCATCGTTAAAAGGTGACCTGGAGCTTATCTCATCCGTGTGTACGGTAGTCGGACTTTGTATGAGTTCCGACAGAAAAGACTCACGTATTTCAAATGATGATTTAAAGAACATGGTCACCGTCATACAGACCATCGTCTCTCAAGGCATGTTCAACTATTTCATCGGATAGTAATCAAATGTTGCCGGGGCGAAGAGGAGAGGAGGTGATTACGCATGTTTATCTGGCACCGCACAATATAATAAGGCAAGACATTCCCCCGCCTGGCAAAAATGCTGGGCGGGTGGTGATCTCATACAAAAGTAACGAAGACGGCAATGCCGACAAAAGCAAAGGCCCCATTAGTGGGGCAGATTCTAAGATTTAGGAGAAGCATGAAAAATGGTTGAAATTCCAGATTACATTACCACAGAACTCGGCACTGACAACCTGCCGGAGTTCGTACCAGCTGATACCGGAGGCGTAAATTTACCGGAACCGGTAGTAAAAAGCATTATACCTATCGTGGTTGACAGATATCCGATCAACGTTGACGGCACAAGTTTTTCCGCCAGCAGGGATCGTTTATACCTGATGTCCACAACAGGTGACAAATGCGTCGAAAAGTTCGTATCAAGCCTCATTGTTGTTGTAGCTGAAGCTCGTGACAGTGCCAGCAGCAGTTGGGGCAAAGTTGTCCGCTTTTATGACCGTGACGGCATGAAGAAAGAGCTGTATCTGCGTAACAGCGACATTGCCACCAACGGCAGAGCAATTATCAAAATCTTGGTAGACGAAGGGTTGCAGGTTTCCACCGACAGCAGGATGATCGACGCCCTACAGCATTATCTCAATATGGCACCACCGTTAGAAAAAGAGATGGCGACATGCACCGACCGTATCGGCTGGCATGGCGAAATTTACCTGTTACCTGACAACTCAGTGATTGGCAATGCCGGTACCCGTGTTGTTTACACCGGCGCTCCAATTGGCAATCACCACGCCACCAAGGGCACCTTGCCACAATGGAAAGATAACGTTGCCGCCATTTGCAGGGGCAACACCATGTTGATATTTGCGATATGCATATCACTGGCAGCAGTGTTGCTGAGACTCCTGAAAGTTGAATCAGGCGGTTATCACATTTTCGGTGAAAGCTCCACGGGTAAGTCTACCACTCTGTATGTCGGTGCATCAGTTCACAGCGAGCCCAATGAATTTATGGGCACATGGCGCTCTACTTCAAACGGAGTCGAAGCAAGAGCGAAACAATGCAATGACTCCCTGATGATCAATGATGAACTGCACCAGTCTACCGCCAAGGAAGCAGGTGGGATTTCGTACCTGATCATGAACGACAAGGGCAAGCAGCGTGCGAATGTTCTAGGCGGTGCTCGCGACGTGAACGGGTGGCGTCTGAATTGTCTTTCTTCTGGGGAGGTGGCATATGCAGCCTTTATCCAGGAAGGCGGCAAAAACTCTCGTGCCGGTCAAGAAGTTCGTATGGTGGATATTTCTGCTGATATGGGAGCTGGCCTGGGTGTTTTTGAAAACATACACGGCGCCAAAGACAGCCATACCTTTGCAGAACAGATAAAAAAAGCATGTTTGAATTATTACGGTACGCCGATCAGAGCGTTTCTTGATGAGCTGGTAGGTAATATTGACCAGCTGGAGCCCTTTTTCGTTGATATGAAGGATAATTTCTTCAACGACTATGTACCCGTTGAGTCCAGCGGCCAAGTGAAACGCGTGGCTACTAAGTTTGCTGTCGCGGCCTTGGCTGGTGAACTTGCCACGGAGATGGACATCACTGGTTGGGATGAGGGCGAAGCTTACGAGGCGGTTGGCAGCTGTTTTACCAGATGGCTTGCAAATCGCGGCACCACCGGTCAACAAGAAGCTGAGAAGGCTGTGGATCAGGTCAAGAATTTCCTTCTGCGTCACGGTATGTCCCGCTTCATCCCAGTTGACAAGACTTCGAACAACCATTTTGAAATGTTCTTTTCAGATCGCCAGTACGTCAACATGGCGGGATACAGGTACACCAACGCGGACCATAACTTTGAATTCATCGTTTCTCCGGATGTTTTCAAAAACGAAATGTGCGCGGGGCTGAATTTCCAGTATGTGACCCAAACTCTTGTCGAGCGTTCCTATATTGAAGTTGACTCGATGGACAAACCGCAAGTTCAGCTTCGCATGCCGGGAATGCCTCAAGCCAGGTATTACCACTTCAAATCAACGATCTTCGATACTGAGGATGAATTTATAGCTAAAGAGCCAGAAACAGCAGAGTAGCAAAAGCAGGATGTCACCAGGGTCACACGTCTTAAAACTGTGACCCCGTGACACCTGTGACATGCCTGAAAAGGCAAAATTATAACGAGAGGTTTTACATTATGAAAGAATTAGCAACAAAAGCCCGTAACGGATATGGAACCGGCGAATGGGCAGATAATAGCCGTAACTGCATGATTGGCTGTTCCAATGACTGTGCCTACTGTTACTCAAGGGCAAAAGCCTTAAAGGATGGTATTCTTGCTGATCGGGCAGCGTGGCCGATTGAGAATACGGATGATGTCGCGATTGCCAGATCTCACAAGAAACTTGATGGTCTGGTAATGTTTCCCACCCGGCACGATACAACACCAGAAAACATTAAATACGTTCTTCCCTACGCGACAGGGCTGTTGGAAGCGGGTAACAACGTTCTCTACGTCACCAAGGCCAGCTTGGCATGTATGAAAATAATCTGTCGTGAGTTATCCATGTTCAAAAGTCAGTTGCTGATACGTGTGACTATTGGCAGTATGCATCCTATGCTCTGCAAATTCTGGGAGCGTAATGCGCCGTCACCACAGGAAAGATTGATGGCACTGCAACATGCATTTGATAACGGGTTTGAGACCAGTGTCAGCATGGAACCGATCCTCCATGGAGTTGAGCACGCTATTGAAACATTTACAACGGTTGAGCCATACGTGACAGAAAAAATCTGGATTGGGGCCATGAACGGTCTTGATACAAGGATCGACATGACCAATCCCAATTTTGCACTGGCGGTGGCCGATCTCAAAAAACTTCAGTCCAAGAAAGAATTGGTGAGGCTTTACAATGAATTGAAGGACCAGCCCAAGGTGCTCTGGAAAGAGAGTATTCGTGATGCGGTTAGCTTGAAATAGATGTAATAATGATCAGGAGGTGGGCGGTGGCACAGGCCGTCTGCCTCCTGTCAGATTAACAATATATTTTCAGAAAGATATCAATTATGAGTCTGCTCGACGATTTCAAAAAGCAATTCGGAATTAAAACATTTTCTGTTGGCGAACTTAACAAACAGGCAGCCACCAAACGGCCAGTGGTGCCAAGTCCCGCACATCATGATCCACTCGCAGGAATTACGATTACCGAAGAATACCTCAAGGTAAAAGGGCTTCTGGAGGCCGGTTGCCAGATCGTATTCGTCAGTGGTAAGGCTGGCACCGGCAAGTCAACCTTGATCCATTATCTACGTCGTAGCTACAAGAACAATATAGTTGTGGTGGCCCCTACAGGTGTAGCAGCATTGAACGTACATGGTGTTACCTTGCACTCATTTTTCCAGTTACCGCCAAGAATTGTTACTGAGGATGACATTAAAAAGGTTAGGGACCGGAAGTTGTATACCCGTCTCGATTTGCTGATAGTGGATGAAATCTCCATGGTCCGGGCTGACACAATTGATGCCATGGATTCGTTTCTACGAAAGAACGGGAGATCCGAAGATTTGCCCTTTGGCGGCACTCAGATGCTTTTGGTCGGAGACTTGTTCCAATTGCCACCGGTCGTGACCAATCGGGAGGAAACCGTTCTGAATGAACGTGGGTATGCCAGCCCCTTCTTTTTCAGTGCAAAATCTCTGGAACCATGTCAGATGGCATCCGTCGAATTGACGGAGATATTCCGGCAACGTGATCCTGGTTTTGCAAATATGTTGAACAGTATCAGGGTCGCTGAAAGCTTGCAGGATGTCATACCGAGGATTAATGACAATTGTGCATCTGTAGAAACTGACAATTCGATAATTACCTTGTCATGCACCAATGCTGTTGCCGATCAAATTAACTCAGCCGAACAGTTGAAACTTTCGGGTGATTCTAAAACATATTACGGAGAGATTACCGGCAAGTTTGCAGTTGAAGAGGAACGGCTGCCATCATCAATCAATCTTGAGCTGAAGGTCGGGGCGCAAGTGATGTTCGCCAAGAACGATGAGTCCAGGCGCTGGGTCAATGGTTCACTGGGGCGGGTTGTAGAACTGCTTGATACGACTATCATGGTGGAGTTGCTTACCGACACTCAGGGGATCATCCATGATGTGCAGCCGGTAGCGTGGGAGTCGTACAAATACGAGTACGACGACTTACGAGGTAGGATTGTCCCATTTGTCTCCGGTAGGTATGTTCAGTATCCACTTATGCTTGCCTGGGCGGTGACGATTCATAAGAGCCAAGGCAAAACACTTGAGCGGGTACGGGTTGATCTTGGTGCAGGGGCATTTGCATCCGGTCAGGTTTATGTGGCCCTGAGCAGGTGCCGTTCATTATCCGATATCAGGCTAACCAGGCCAATCAGAATCAGCGAAGTGAAGTGTGATCCAATCATATTACGATTTAACCGGATGCTGTCTGAAACGCAGGATACGACTGGCTGATCCTGTGACCCTTGTGACATGTGTGACACTTGGAAAATACCAGATATAATTTTGAGTGTTAGGGCTGTGAAAGGCCCCTTCTCCTCATAGCAGAAATCAAAATATCATTTTTCATGATGTCACAGTGTCACTGTGTCACAGCATTTTGTGTTGTTTCCATAAAGCTCCTACCAGATAGCCCTTTCAAATATTATCCGGCCTCTCATAAATCCATATTCCCTTGGAGCTGTCAGTTACGTGCCCACTTAATATTGAGAACCCAGCAAACATGCTGTTTGAGCAGGATTTCCAGTATAAATCAGAGCATAAACGCTGAGACAATCAAGCTGAACAGAGCAACAGCTATTCTCACCTTGCATGTTGGTATGACGTATTTTGTCATGCTTGTATGGTATGTTCCCAACTGACGAGAATACCGTCATAGATGCTTTAATGAAGAGGGTTTCCGGTGGCTAGGCGCTGTTGAATCTGCTATGAACGTACAGTAGACATTGAGATAAACTTTTTTATCGCAACATACTTATCTACTGAGACAATTATAGCCGTCCAGGACGGCTTAACAAATATACTCACAAGCATCTATGTTGCCGGATCAGAACAATAACTAGTTTGACGAGGAACTTATGGCTAGTGATATAGAAAAGATGATGTGCTGGGGAAGATATCTCTATTGGGCAAATCTCAGTAAGGAGCGATTTGACGAATTACTGGAGTCATATGCATCTCCAGATGAAATCCCCAGTGGGGAGTATTTTGCCCATTCTTCCCAGTGGTTCGCATCACTACATATCGTGATTGAAGGTTGGTGCAGTCTTAAGTTGGATGATCAGGCTATCGGGAAGCTACTTTCTGAATTTGATGCGCTACAAGATCTTCTGAGGCGTTATCGGAACGGAGTGTTCCATTTTCAGCCTAACCTGCTTGACAGTCGTTTCACAGAGTTAGCGAAGTCAACCTACAACTGGACATTGTGGATTCGACTTTTACACGACGAGTTCGTTAGGTATTTCTCCGACTGGCTTGCCGGTTTAAGTTCAAATCCTGAAGAGAGTAAAGAGATCAAAGAATCCATAAAGGCCAGTATCGGTTGGGTCCCTGATGAGACGTTGACCGATAGAATAAGGAGCCTACAGTCTCTGATAAAAGAATCTGAGGCTCTGCTGGCGGGAGCAAATGATGATAGTACAGCCGGAAATGAGCTACGAGAGGCCACCGAAAGAGTTAAAACCCAGATTGCAAAATCAAGTTCAGAATATGGAGCCATAATTGACAAACATGTAAGGGAGATGAAACAACAATAACTTAATGGGGTTGAATGTAGAAAAAGTGCGCCTCAGCCACGTAAGACCAAGGAGAATCCATGGCATTCATCGGGAAGATTTTCATTGCAGGCTCTGAGTCGATGGAAGGTAAGTATAATTCAGGAATCTCGTTTTCTCTATCAAGGAAGTCGCCCATAACGTGCATTCATGTGATCGAAAACGGGACATGGCAGGTGGAGTTCTTAAGTGACTCTACCGATGTTGTCGCAAGGACAACCTCAAAGTTGGACTTGGACACATTGCAGTCCCAAGGTTTCGCTGCCATTCAGTCCGCTCTGGATATTTTGTCAGTGAAAGGTATTTTATCAACCAATCTATCAAAACCCGCATCTTCAAATGCCGGTGTATACTGTTCGAACGGGAAGGCTGTCGCCTACCTCTATAGCCTGTTTGACCTCTCAATGGGTGTTAGCGCCGAGGTTAAACATATTGATGCTGCTGGCAATGAAGTCAAATCACCACCGCCACCAGAACCAGTTTGGAATGAATCTTTCCGTTATTACCGACTATCACAATCATCAAACGATCTGTTTGAGGCATATAGAAATTTATTCTTGGCCTTTGAATCTCTCCTTAACACGATATGCCCAAAACAACGCAGAGAGGGAGAGGCCGTTTGGCTGAAGCGTTGTTTGACCCTTGTCAATTCAAAAACAAGTCTTGTGCATTTTACACCAACCGGGAATGAGGACCCCGTTGAATATATTGTGGACTCACAATACACCGACATTCGTTGTAAGCTACAACATGCGAAGTTTCCCGCTGCAAGACTTCCCCACTCCAGCCTCAGCCCAATAAATGTCAAGCAGGCTTACGGTGAACTCATCAGAATTTGGCGTCAGATCGCTGGAGCATATTTCAATGTTCCAACTGGCGGCGGAGTCGTTACTTATGGTGGCTTTGAAATGATGATGGCAAGTGGGTTCAATGAGGGGGCGTCGATATTCTACACACCCGATGATTTACCACCTGGTAACGACGACACAATGGTTAGTCCGCAGGGCTTGCCTGTTTACGAATTCTGTTCCACTAAATATGAAGGGCAGACGAGGCCAGGTGTGGTAAGGCTCACTGCGTATGAGGATACGTTAGGGGGGGCAGAGAATTATATGAAACCTATCCATCGAGTATGCTCTAGAGCAGAGTCCGCCTTGTTTTGTGTTGCTTGTATTGAACAAGGGCTGCTTGTGTCCGGTGTAGACGGTTGGGAATGTATCCAAGAATTTAGGCTTATTAATGCATCTCAGCCCAATATTGAATTTCAGACCTGACCATCGGCGGCAGACTGTTTCTGTTCGTCTGACATTCCACTACACCGCTGTGTATTATTACCTGTTGGCACAGAAAAATATTGATGAGATCCAATATAGATGGAGGAAACATGCGCAAATGCACTCCTAAAGAAATAATCAGAGAGGTCCCGAATATTCAAACTGTAATATTACCAGATCACTGGTTTGATAATCTAAACGATAATCGCTCTGTATTCGTTTCTCTTTATGAATGGATGCTGGAAAAGGGCGGTGTCCCTTCCGATAATAAAGAAACCCTGCATGGTAGAACTTACGTTGGTGATAAATTGTTTAATAAACTTCTCGTTGCAGAGAAAAAACGCATTAGCAAAAAACTAAAGATCAAAGGTGACGACTTGGATTATGAGGTTGATTGGTCAGTCGGTAATTCAGGCCCTAACACGGAAATCGGAAGCTGTAAAATTAGTGGCGACGTAATACTGGTAGTCCCAGAGTCGAGCAAACATACACTTGGGGAGTTCTCCTCAAAGGTTTTCCGAAAAGAGCATGAGACAACTGTTAACAAGATAAAAGCAAATGCGGCAGGAGCGACTTTCTATCAATGGCTTCTTTCTCAGAGAGACCGGCCTGATCGGGTTGGTGACTTAGCACGGGATGCGGCTGTCGATGATGAATTCCCACGTGAAAGCAATCTATATGAGCAAATCAAGTATTATATCGGACCATATTCGGCTGCGATTAATAGCTTAAATGATGGATGGTTGGAATACATTCAGCAATATCCTGATCGTGTTAAACCCTATGCTTGGTGCAGCGAGTGTGACAAGAAAATCGATTTAGAAAAGGCTTTGCTCGTATGGAGTTTGGAATCAAGCGAACTATTTGTTCTTGATGCCAAATGCCTCAGTAAATATGAAGAATTTGATGAAATGGTATCGCGACCCTTATCAGACATTACCCGTCTTGATTTAGAGCAACTTGTTGAAAAAGAAGATATAAGTGAGCTGGATACCGAGAAGCTGGAGTTGAACTTGAAATTATGGGGAGTTATGCCCATATCCAGTGATGATGGGTGTGTTTATTTTATCAGGTCAGAAAAGACTCACGCAATAAAGATTGGTTTTACAGCAGGCAAAATTGAAGATCGAATGAGTGCCCTACAAACAGCCCACCCTTATAAACTTCAAGTGTTGGCTACCTCCCGAGGGAATCGAGAATATGAAAAAGCACTTCATGCACGGTTTGTGCAAATTCGATTAGAGGGCGAATGGTTCGAACCACATCCTGATCTGCTGGCTTTCATCTCCGTCCTGCCAATTCGTTAAGCCAGATTTTGATCAGGCAAGAGTATATATACGGGCAATGCAGTCATTCCCACTTTTTGATCAAGGAGAAATTACCATGGCTCGTTCTTTAGAAGAAAAATTGGATTGTTCGGTTTACGAACTGTATCTCGGCATAAGAGCGAGCAATCTCCTCAAAATTCAAGGTATCAGAACGATCAGTGATTTGATTAATACTGATGCAAGACAAATACTTTCAATTCCTGGTTGTGGTAAGAAATCTGTCGCGGAAATGATTGCAAACCTAAAGACGGTAGGTTTAACAATGAAGAACAGCGAAGATTTGTTTCCTGATGCCGAAATAGAATCCCGTACCGCTTCAATTCGAGAAAATTTTGCCGCATTGAAGGAACCACAGCCAAAGATGGAAAGTTACCGTGATAAGCGTGCGAAAGACATTAAGTTGAAGCAAACCACAGTAATGCTAATGCGGGTAAATGGAACATCCTTCAAGGAAATAGCTGAGGTAGTAGGGCGTGCTGAAGGTACAACACGAAACTATTTTTCTCGCTTTGCACGCTCACTCGTACGGGAGGCGGATAGGAGGAAAACCACAGTTGCAGAGGTGTTGACTGAAAACAATATTCCTATAGCAGCAATTGAACTAATTCGAAAAGAAGGCATTCAAATGAGAAACGCCGGATAGCACGTAGATACGTTATGTAACCCTTGAAAATATAACAATTGCCAACCATCGGGTGGTGCGGAGAAGCCAGTATACTCTCAGTTTTGTTAACCGAGTGCCAGTGCCACTTTTGCCCACACCGGGAGTCGAATTCTGACTTGGGCATAAAACACCCTACCGATCTCAATCGCTCCAATAATCTCCTGCCTGTAATGTCTTGGACTAAGTAGCCCCCGCCATCCAATAGCATTCCTATCTCCTCCCTTCCAAACGCTAACAAAACTTTTCCAGTTATTAACACCGTAGAGGCACCGGGAGTGCCCGATATTACTACGGAGGTTCCACTATGGAAAACCTACTCGACAAGAAGCAGGTGGCTGAACTGCTCAATATTTCAGTCAAAACACTCGATCTCTGGGTAGCACAGCAAAAAGGCCCTAAGCCTTTAAAACTCGGCAGGTTGGTCAGGTTCACGCAGTCAGAAATTCAAAAATTCATTCAGAAGCTATCGGAGGGGAAGTAACATGAGAAAATTATTGCTGGAAGTTTTGGGAGATGATTACGGGAAGATTGCTCAGGTCCGTGAGAATGGAAAAACCTGGTATAAGGCCCTGGACCTGTGCAGAGTTCTTGGTATTCAGAATACGAGTCTCGCTGTTAAAGGAAATCTGCGTATTGGTTATTTCGGAGTAGACAGGGAAGATATATTGAGAATCGGCCCCACCAAAACCTCACCGCTATACATTTCCGAAGCCGGTCTGTTCAAGTTAATCCTGAAGAGCAGAAAACCTGCCGCCTATTTGATCAAGGTGAAGTTGAGCGTAGAAGTTCTCCCGGCGATCATGCGTAATGGGTCGTTTTTCGAAAGGCAAGCTGATAACTATCAAGAGGAAGTTTCGGTTGATGAGGTAACATGCCGCAAGTGCAGCAAGAAATCCAATGGGTAAACGGAGAGCCGTTCAGAAATGGGCGGCTTTTTCTTTACATGAGTTTGTGAGGGGTGTCCATTATGCCTACGCATCGTAACGGTTGAGTTAATGTTGCAAAAACGCACTTAATTACAGTTGATTTTAATGTTGTCTGGTGGTAGCTTCACGCGCAAATTATTGTATTTATATTGAAGCATGAGTTGAAATCATTCCAGGGAGGCACTGTGACCCTTCGATCAATTCTTACCATGTTGTTGTTTTTCTGCTTCTCATCGATAGGATTTGCAACTGAGCAGGTGTTTTTCTATCACACCGATCCAGCAGGCACTCCGTTATCAATGACTGACTCCAATGGCACAGTGGTCTGGAAGGCGGACTACAAGCCATTTGGAGAAGAGTATGCTGTTACCGGCTCTGCCGTCAATGATAAGCGTTTTGTTGGCAAGGAAAAGGACGAAGAGACCGGTCTCTCTTATTTCGGTGCCCGATATGAAGATGCAAAGATCGGTAGGTTTACCGCTGTTGATCCGGTAAGAGTTGTTGATCCAGTCACTAGCAAAACCAATGAGAAAATCCTTCTAAATCCTCAGCGCTTGAACGTTTACTCGTATGGATTGAATAATCCGTATAGATATATTGATCCAGATGGAAGAGAGCCACTTCTTAATGACGTTATGGCAAGAATTGTTTCAAGTGAATCATTCATACGGTTTGGAGAGGTGATAGGAGCTAGTAGATTAAATGCAGCAATAACTGGTTACGACTTCCGAGGCAATGAATCTTCTGGTTTTGATAGATTTGGTCAACTGATTGTGGGGTTGATAAGTTTGCCTGTATCAGCAGAAAAAGAAGCAATCCAACAGATAAACCCTCGCAACTTGATTCCAACACAAACACGTAGCGAAATGTCGGGTTCTCAAATAGAACGTTTAGCTAATGATATGAAAGTTAATGGTTTTGATCAATCAAAACCAATTAATGTGATGCGGAATGGATTGGGCAGGCTTGAAATTGAGGATGGCCATCATAGAGCTGCAGCAGCAATAAAAGCTGGTATTAATAAAGTACCCGTAAAAATAAAGGAGTAGTAAATAATGCCAAAATATACATCTATATTCATTATTCCGATTAATACAACCAAAACACTTAGTGATGATGGCTGGATTTTTGAATCAGATATAACACTTTCACAAAATATTATTGACCTATTAATAACTCAGTTAAATTTAATAAAGTCAGAAGAATATATTGGTATTATCAGCTTTACTGCTGATGATATTCAAGTCAATGTAATAACTAATAAAAGGACTGATATTGAGTGCATTCATATAAAGTATTACGCAGATAATATCGAAAATATTAAATCAAAACTTCATATTGATGAAATTATATCGTGTGCTGAACTGTTCTTTCCATAAAACAATAAATAAACTAATGGGAAATTCATGATTCAGTATTCAGTTAAACTCGGTGTGTATTCTAAAGTACATTCTGCTGAAGATATAAGTAAAATATTAAATTTAACTTATGACCAGTGTTGGGTCATGGGGATGCCCCGATCAACTCGCTCAAATATAATGAAATTTGCGCAACATGCTTGGTTTCTAGTTTCAAGCACATCAAATCAAGTTCCACTGGATGTTCAAATTAAAGAGATTTTTGATAGAATCAAGCCATCAATTGATAAATTTATGCAACTTCAAAAAGAAAGCGAAATATATTTTAATTGCGTCATCGAAGGTAACGAAAATCCTGAACTGAATTTCTCTAACGAATTAATACAACTAATAAATTCTATTCAGGCTAACTTGGATATAGATATGTACATTGCTTAATTACAGTTATGCTGTAGGGGGAACAATGATTGCTCGTATCATAATACCTTGCTTGATCATAATTCTGTTAATAGCCAATTCCGCTTTTGCTGATTTCGATACCGACCCTTTCTATGATCGTCGTGGAAAACTCGGCGCTCCTACATATGATGCCATTGCCGAGCACATCGACCCATTCTCAGGAAATATGCTGATTGTCCATACCGACCTGAAACTTCCGGGTAAAGGGGGATTGGATGTAACCCTCAACCGCTCATATAACAGCCTGATCTATGGTCCCCGAAACACTTCATTTCCTGCCTTTGTGGGAGGATATGACAAAAGCCCTCTCGGACCAGGTTGGTCAATGCATATGGGAATACTGCGTAATCCTCCTGCGATGTACGCAATAAATTACCCTTTGAATATGACGTGGGGAAATAACCCAGTATTTGAGTTGCCTGACGGGACAAAACAGGTATTTTATCCAGCACCATCCGACAACACTAAAATGGTAAGTAAAGACTTCTGGATATTGAAAACCATTCAGATTGTTGACTACAACAATCATGGTGACTGGCAGATCATTGCTCCCGACGGCACTGTTTATGCGGTCAGCAATAACACAGCTGGATATAGCACCAGCAATTTCACAAATGTCAGCATGACAAATGTAGCTCAAGTAACGTCCATCACTAACGCCTCTCAGACTGCCAACATTACGATCACATACAATAAGACTAAATCTGCAACCGGAATCGACACAATCACTGATTCCCTTGGCCGGATCATTTCGTTTACCTATAATCCTACCACGCATGTGCTTCAGTCAATATCAACCGGTACTGGTGCAGATTTGAGAACCATTTCGTATGAATACAAAACCGTAGCTCCCTATAATCTTTTGAACAAGGTCAACCTGCCTGTAGGCAATCCGTGGCAATATGACTACGACACAACAAACGAATTATCGGATATCACATTTCCTGCAGGTGGAATAAATAAATATACTTATAAGGATCAGCTTTTCAACGTAGGTGGATGCAGCCTTCCCTTCCGGGTTATGGACAACAAGGTGACACAAAGCATACGAAGTGTTATTGGCGGTACTTGGACGTACAGTTACAATTCGGGAGGGGCGTCAGGAGATGTTACAACCGTCACCGCCCCGAATAATGTGACAGAAACCTACACCTATTATGGGTGGGGAAACACCGGCAGCAACAATCTCTGGAAAGTTGGCATGCCGATAAGTCAGGTTTTCAATTTCAACGGCACCACCACTACGGAATCATTTACCTGGGATAAGCCGACATCAGCATTATCAAATATCACCGTCAGCAATATAACTTGGGGCTGCTACGGTTTTGTTATCTCTGATCCCGGCGTATATCTGCCTCTTATGGTCACAAAATCATCTAACCGAGATGGCAAGACCTATTCGAGCACCTATAGCAGTTTTAACAGTTATGGCGACCCACAAACAATTGTTGAAACAGGCGATGCCAGCAGGACGAAAAACCTGACCTACTGTACAAACCCACCTTTGAATGTCGTCAAAGGCAAGGTTGCTACGGAAACCATCACTGGCAGTACGTTTACCGGAACCTCATCATCCAGTTGGACATATGGCGCTCCTTCTGACTGCATCAACGTAACAAACACAAGCATTAACGGGGTAACAACCGACTACGAATATTACCCCAAAGATGACATTTACAACAAGTATGGTCCCAATGGTGGCAATCTCAAGAAGGTTACGGATGCCAACAGCCACACAATGACCTATGAATGGTCAAACGGGAAGATCGCCAAGGAAACCAACTCACTTCCTGCTCAATATTCGGTTACACGCGAAATCAATGTCGATGGCACGGTTAAAAGTGTGACGGATGGGAGAGGTGTCGGCCACACAACCAATTATACGTATGATAAAAATCTGCGATTGACACAGACAAGTCCGCAACTAGGCAATATTACAACCATTGCCTACTTACCTGACAACTCCACAAAAACCGAGGCGCGGGGAGGATTCTCGGCTACGTACACGTTTGACGGATTTGGACGTCAGATCGGCAGCAGCGACACCAAGGGAATCACCACGACCACTGCCTATAAAGCGTACGGTGTCAAGGATTACACAGACTCGAACATTGGCGACAAAACTGATTATGATTTCTTTGGCAGACCGACAAAAGTAACCGACAAGGAACCTATCCCAAACTTTGACACCTACAACTACAATGTGGCCAGCAGCACGACAACCACCACGGTGCTCGACAAGAACAGCAAGTACTCTTACCTCACATATACTGCTTTCGGCAATCCTGACGAAAAGTATCTCATGTCAGTGAAAGACCAGGAGAGCAATATCACGACCTACGCCAGAAATATACTTGGCAACCCAACCCAGACAAGCCAAGTAAATACAACCGGAAATGTGGTTAGAAACTTTGTTTACGGGTTATACAAAAATCTCAGTTTAGATCTCTCAAAACCCGCTTTCCTTGTATCCGAAACCAATCCTGAGACCGGCACAATTACTTATGTCAGAGACAATGTCGGCAACATGAAGCAGAGGACCGATGCTTCCGGTACTGCTACGTATACCTATGATGAGATAAATCGCCTCAAGAACATCAGTAAAACCGTCAACAACATCACTGAGACTATCGGTTTCGACTATGATAATGCCAACAATAGAACTTTGCTCACATCAGGTGCTGCTTCTATCACATACACATATGATGAGGTCAACCGGCAAAAGACAAAAACTGAGACCATTGCTGGCAAGAGCTACACCACCACCTATGGATACACCCTCAATGACATCATCAATAGCATTACCTATCCAGCAGGTAGAACCGTTAGCTACGCCATTAACGGCAATAATCAGGTGACGTCGGTAACCGGCGATAATCATGTGACACCGGTCACCAGCTATGTAACCAATGTTTCCTACTACACTTCAGGTATCCATGCAGGATTACCATCCTCCTACACGTTCTCAAATGGCGGTTCGACAAGTATTACAACCACTCCTACTTACAACAATAGACAACTTATAACGGATATTTCAGCCGGTAAGGCCAGTGCTCCTGGGTCGGCTCTGACAGCGCACTATGATTATGATACTCGGGGGAATACCACCCGATTTACCAGCAACGTCGGAAACCCCCAAGATTTTACCTATTTTGATACGAGTCGCTTAAAAACATTCAACGGAACATGGGCCAGCAGCGGCTCTTTCATCTATGATGCCGTTGGCAATCGGAAGACTAAGAGCGTTGGCACTGATTCTACCACATATACCATCAACACAAGCACTAACCGACTTGATTCCGCTACAGGCACTGAGGCCGCATCATATATCTACAATGGCAATGGTTCCCTGCTAACCGGCACTTGGGGCGGGAAAAGCTACACATTTGCATATAATGCCTATGACAACCTGACCAGCGTTTCGAGTGGCGGTATAACGCTTGCCAGCTACGGGTATGATGGCGACGGTATGCGCGTAACCAAGACAGCCAACAACAAGACGACTGTATATCATTACGATCAAGGCGGAAATACAATCTCCGAAACCGAAAGCAATGGTACGTTGCTCATGGATTACATTCTACTCAACGGTAAACTGGTGGCTAAGGTGGTCAACACACCTGTTATCTCTGTCACACCGTCATCACCGGCGTCCCTCAACTTCAATAATATTTACGTAAACAAAACCTCTTCCAGTCAGACAATTACCATCAGGAATAATGGCACCGGTAGTCTTGTCATGGGGACAATCGCCCTTACCGGCTCGAATCCAACCGAATTTGCTATAACAGCTGATAGTTGTTCCGGGCAGACTCTTGCAGCTTCAGCAAGCTGCACTGTTCAGGCAAAATACAGTCCGGCTACAACCGGAACAAAGAATGCCACGGTCTCCATTCCATCAAATGATCCAGTCACACTGTCATTCACGGTGTCTTTAACTGGTACTGGTATACTTCCCACTCTTACTGTAAGTAATAACGGCACTGGTACCGGCACCGTAACCAGTACACCTGGAGGCATATCTTGTGGAAGTATCTGTTCAGCATCATTCACAACAGATGCTTCTGTAACATTAGATACAAGCCCAGATACATTCGCTTTATTTGTAGGATGGGGAGGAGCCTGTAGTGGCACAAGTCCATGTAGCGTTACCATGAACGGAGAAAAGAGCGTAACAGCAACATTTAACTTAGAAGCAGCCCAGATATCAGGCACCTTCTATCAGTCGGTTCAGGATGCTTACAATAACGCTCTGACCGGTGACACAATATACGCTTGGGACGTTACATTCAATGGTGGCCTTACTTGTGATCAACCACGTGATGTAATAATTGAAGGTGGGTTTGATAAGATTTATTCTTCCGTCACTGGCACTACGAAACTCACCAGTCCGTTGATCATCCAACAGGGATCAGTTAGAGTCAAAAACCTTGCGATCATTGACAACACTTCCATACCTGCTGCACCAATGATGATGTCAACCTTTGCAACCACTGCTGTATCTACTCCGGTAGCAACTTCGACTTCTGGACCTGCTTTAATCCGTGGTAAGAATGTTAGTGGTAAAAAGCACAAGCACGATGATGACAAGGACAGAGACAATGACCAGGACCAGGACCATCATGGAGAAGATTGAGATGTGGTCACAATGATATGCTGAGACAGAGTAATGGAGGGTTAGATGCAGTTGACAGGCTTGATTCCGTTATTTAGAAGCATGCGGCAGCAAGAAATTCATCGCTACCGCTTTCCATTCCAATACAACCAATTACGATTCGATGTTTTTTTCCTTACAGACGTAAAGCCCTTTGTCTTGATGTTTGGGGCATGCGCTGTAACCCAGCCGGTTATCTCTTCTTCGGAAAGATGTCGCATTTCAGAACGATAAACTTGTACAAAGATATAAAGCCGGTTAATGTGCTTTACTCTCAATGGCTTGGATATCTATCCTGTTCAGACCATGAGTATTACGGCGCGGAGGCAATGGCCGGGTACCAGAACGATCCGCTCGTCAACTTTGTCTACGCACATACCAGTGGGCATGCGACTGTTGAGGATTTGAAAAGGTTTGCAGCTGCGCTTAAGCCGAAGATGCTTGTGCCGGTGCATACGGAGTACGCACAGGAATTCTGCCGCCTGTTCCGAAACGTCAGAGTGTTGGAAGATTCAGTGATATTCAATATATGAAATGGGAGGTGTGCAATGCCGAAAGCGAATTTCTATAGAGGGTTAAGCCCTCAAGCAGTTACTGAAGTCGGAAAATTCCTTGATTCCACAGAGATAGGTCAGCATTTCAAGGGGAATACCGATTTTCAGATATGCATCCGGGAGGATTACATAAATATTTATTTCCGTGGATGCTCAATTGTAAATTACGATCCGCTGAATGGTAAGTTCAGCGTTCATAGTAAATATCTGGGGAAAACTGACTCGGAGAAGTATGTCGGACTCGAACTTAAAGGTGGGGACCTTTCAGTTGACGGCTTGAGCCTGCTCAAAATTGCCAATAACCCGGTAAAACATTTTGAAAAGTATATCCGCGGAGAAAAAAGTTCACTGGCTGAGTATCTTGGCAGGTCTACTCCAAACCTTATCGATCTGGAAGTAGCATTTACACGCGAGAAAGGGCCGCAAGAGAAAATCAACAAGAGAAAATTCGTCGCAAACCGGATCGATCTGGCTGTAATTACGGATGATCTCAAACTGCAACTCATCGAAGTCAAAGTGGATACCGACAGTCGTCTTCGTTCAGAGATTGACGGAGACCAAGAGATTCTGACTCAGATGGGGTATTATGACAATTTCATTACCGGCGAGGGACTTGACATCATTAAGTCGTACAAAACAGTAGCACAAAACATTCTCGACCTTGGCCTGGCCCACAAGGTTTGCAGTACGGTTGCTACCGCTGAAAAGTTGTTATCCGCTTTCTCATCGAGCGGTACACTGGATCCCACCCCTTATATGCTTATGGTCGATACAGGTAAAAATCCGATCGGGAAAAAAGGAGTTAACCACTGGGATCGACTCTTGAAGCAGTTTGATACGCTGGGCTATCAACCGCCAAGAACATGGAAACAGTAGTGGCGAACCAGTCAAATGCCCATTTGCTGTTAACATTTCCTCCCTGTTGTCTTTGATGAGTTGAAAGAAGAGTAATGCCATGAACATATATTTCGCACATGGAAAAGAAAGTGGTCCTTGGGGAGTGAAGATTGAGGCACTCGCTCAGGTGGCTCGCCTTAAGGGGTTTATTGTCGAGAGCCCTGATTACCGGAAGCTGTCAGATCCTGATGCACGGGTTGAACAATTGTTGAACATTCGAATGCCTGAATCAGACCAAACAATTCTTGTTGGTTCCAGCATGGGCGGGTATGTAGCCACTGTTGCTTCGCAGCTAATAAAGCCTGTCGGTCTTTTTCTGATGGCACCGGCATTTAATTTACCCGGCTACAAGATCCAGAATCCTGCTCCATGCGCCAAGAAAACCGTCATCATCCATGGCCTGAGAGACGATGTTGTTCCTGTCGATAATTCTATCCGCTATGCAAGTGAACATAAGACAGAACTCCATCTCCTGGACAGCGATCACCAGTTAAAGGACCAGATTCCAAAGCTTGAAGTACTTTTTGAACTTTTTCTTGATGAGGTGGTTGAACTGAGCGACGTGACCAAAGTTATATCGTGGGAGAAAATTTCACCGATATATGATCAGCAAGACAGCTGGATTGAAACGGTCTGGAGAAAGCTGGTAAACGAAGGACTTGCCTATTACAAGAACGAGGTTGAACGAAATTCCGTAATGCTGAGATTCATTGCCCTTACGGATCTTTACGCTGAATTCATGTCCGGCTTTTCTCGTGAATATTACTACGAAAGCGGACCTCAAGACATCGCAAAAAAGTTTGATCTTCCGAGTGAGGTGCTTGATAACCTATGTGTAGATTATGCTGCCAGGCACGGCCATGATACCGATGAGGAAGAAACAGTTCATATGGCTTTAGAAGAAATGGCAAGACAATATGTCTATCCTGTGATTTTGGACTATTACGGTAGCATTGAAAATGTCGCAGCTTCGATATACAGGGTCTCATATCCGACGTACTTTGATGAGGACGCCAATGAGTACCTTGCTGACCCTGAAAATCCTGATGCTGAGGAAATGGCAAAAGTGGAAGCATGCAGAAAAATCACGAGCTGGGTTAAGTATAAGTTGCTGAATATTGGTTGATTGACCGCTTTACTGCCTGAATTTCCATGGAGACTTGAAATCTATTATTTATATATTTTCGTTCGATGATTTCTAGGATTTGCTTTTCGTTTTTTCGGGACCCCCGGCTTCGTTTTTCGGAGAACAAATCAAGGAGAGTGTAAGAGGTAGATGGGACCCCGTTTAGACTATTTCCGACCCCGCCTATCAAATTCTGACAACTGAATACAACTGATCGACTCCAAGGCTGATTCCGCTCGCGCGGTTTCAGCCTTTTTTTCTTGAAGCCGTGGCCACGGACTTACATCACGCGCAAGAAAGGGGAAGCATCATGGGAGCAAATGTTTATGAAATCATCACCGATAGGATTATCGCACAACTGGAAACGGGGACTATTCCCTGGAGAAGGCCATGGGCAGCAGGCAGTGGCATGCCGCGCAATCTCATCAGCAAGAAGGAGTACCGGGGCATTAACGTCTTTATGTTGGGGTGTCAGCAGTACAGTTCCCCCTATTGGCTGACCTACAACCAGGCGGTCGAGAAAAATGGGAATGTTCGCAAGGGTGAGAAGTCAAGCATGGTTGTGTTCTGGAAGCTCAACACAAAGCAGGAATCAGAAGAGACCGATACAGAAGCGGTGACATCCGTGACACATGTGACATCGGAGAAACCGCACAGTCGATCAGCACCGTTATTGAGGTATTACAATGTATTCAATCTTGACCAGTGCGAAAACATACCCTCTCCACCATCCGAGACACCAACCTACCAGTTCACCCCCATCGAGAAGGCCGAACAGATCATCTCAGGCTATAAAGACCGCCCCAATATCCACTATGGCGGTAATCGTGCTTTCTACCGCCCTGCTGAGGATAGAGTGCAAATGCCACATGAGGATACCTTTGAACGGCCTGCGGACTTCTACGCCGTTCTCATGCACGAATTAGCCCATAGTTCTGGGGCCGCCCATCGTCTTGCCCGTAAGGAAGTAATGGACCATCACGCATTCGGCTCAGAATCTTACAGTTCAGAAGAATTGTGCGCGGAATTCTGTTCGTCGTTTCTGTGCGCGGTAGCCGGTATCAGTAATCAGACGATAGATTTGGCAGCTTCCTATATTGACGGCTGGCTATCGGTTCTGAAGAAAGACAAGAAGATGCTCGTGGTTTCGGCTGCTAGGGCGCAGGCCGCTGCTGATTATATCCTGGGGCGGAAGTTTGGAG
>VFKX01000093.1 GCA_009885285.1 Candidatus Falkowiibacteriota bacterium | reverse complement strand
TGCCAAAGAGGCAGAAGATGTTAAAAATAAGCTGGCTGTAACCGCTAAAGAAAAAGAGGATGTGAGACGTAAACTAGTCGTGACCGCTAAAGAAAAAGAGGATGTGAGACGTAAACTAGTCGTGACTGCCGAGAAACTAGCCAAAACCGCCAAAGAGGCGGAAGATGTTAAAAATAAACTGGCTGTAACCGCTAAGAAATTAGCCGTAACTGCCAAAGAAGCAGAGGTCGTTAAAAATAAACTGGCTGTAACCGCTAAAGAAAAAGAGAGTGTCAGACGTAAACTTTTAGTGACTGCCGAAAAACTAGCCGCCACTGCCCGAAAAACCAAATTGATAAATGAAGAATTACGAAAGCTTGATGCGGCCAAAGACGAATTCGTTTCTATCGCCTCTCACCAACTCCGTACTCCCCTAACAGCCATAAAAGGATACACAGGCATGCTTCTTGATGGCGATGCTGGGCTGGTAAACCAAAAGCAGAACGAATACCTAAAAGAAATAAAAAATGCCAATGACCGCATGATTGGTCTGATTACAGCCCTCCTCAATGTTTCGCGAGTGGATCTTGATGTATTTATTGTTGAACCAGAGCCTGTAGATTTAAAAAGTGTGGCAGAAAACGCCCTAAAAGATCTACAAATGCGAGTTATGGAAAAAAAACTGCTGGTGGAAACTTTATTTGAAAAAGATATCCCAATTATCAATGCCGATTTAAATATTGTCAGAATGGTTTTTCAGAACCTATTTACCAACGCGTTAAAATATACGGCTCCGGGCGGAAAAATTAATATCAACATCAAAAAGGATGGGGATAATATTCTTATTTCAGTGGCTGATACAGGCTACGGCATTCCCAAAAACGTCCAATCGAAAATTTTTACCAAAATGTTCCGAGCTGATAATGCTCGGGTCAATGATCCTGACGGGACCGGACTAGGACTATACATAATTAAATCGACCTTAGATAAAACAGGTGGAAAAATTTGGTTTGAATCCACGGAAAATAAAGGATCAACATTTTACGTAACCACTCCGATTAGCGGTATGAAGAAGAAAGAAGGTACAAAAAGATTAGAATTAAAACATTAATACTATGAGTACTATACAAAAAAGAATACTGATCATCGAGGACGAGGTGTCGCTTTTAAATGGTATTTCAGATAAATTTACCCATGATGGATTCTTGGTAACTCAAGCAACTAATGGCCAAGATGGTTTGAATAAGGCACTCAGTGAACATCCGGACTTTATTATCGTCGATAGCCTCATGCCCAACACCGATGGTTTCTATTTCCTGGAGAAACTTCGGGCCGACAAGTGGGGTAAGGGGGCTCCAGTCGTGATGTGGAGTAATTCTCATGACTCAAGCACAATGTCTCGAGCCAAAAAAATTGGCATCCTGGATTTCATGGTTAAAAGCGACTGGGAATATCGAGACGTCGTAAAAAAAGTAAATGAATATTTAGATAACTAGAGCCACAAATAATTAATCACTATTTTATTAACCCTAAATAATATGAATGATGTTAATGAACCAGTAAAAAAACCACATATTTTAATTATCGACGACGACGAGGTAATGCGCCGACTTTATGGTAGTTTGCTCGGAAAAGCAGGATATGAAGTAATATATTCTCCGGACGCAGTCCAAGGGCGCGAATTAGCCAGACGTTTTCTACCCGACCTCATCTTAATGGACATAGAAATGCCAATAGTAGACGGCATCACTGCCTCTAGTAGACTGAAGAAAGAGCCTCAAACCGCCAATATTCCGATAGTCCTACTTACCAACTCAGATTTATCACTCGAGTCAGAAAAATGGATGAAGGAGTTTGCGATAACTGAATATATCCAAAAAGGTATTAATAATGATGATTTCATTGAGAGAATAAAAATGATTATTAGCAAAACTGCAAAAAAGGCAGCTTAATTAAACTATGCCCCGAAAAGCGGACACGAAAGTGTCTGCTTTTTATTACCTATTTTAACGCCAAGTCAAAATATCCCTCAGATCTGCTCCTGTCCCGCCCAGCTCTTGACAATATCCGTAAACAATGCTAATTTAATCAAGACTAGCCCTTTCACAAATTTGATATTTTGGAGATTAGACAAAGGCCGGAGCCTTAATTTTATGACCCCGACCTTTGTCTAATCATTCATTAATAATCAAAAATAAATAAAAATGAAAAAGTTCGCGTTTACTTTAGTATTATTGGCACTTGTTATAACAACCAGCGCCCAGTTCACCGAAACGAATTTCAACGACCCAGCGCTCAAATTTAACAGCTTAGCCTACAACAGTAAAGTTATATCTGAAGACAAAACCTACTTAGGAATGCCCGAAGATAAGTTTAACCATTTCACTATTTGCACTATGTCTTCATTTAGCATAGAGATGCTAAGCCAGCAAGTTTTATACAATAAAGTTGGCTTAAAGTGGTGGCAGAGCAGACTTATTGGGGCTGGACTAGGCATTGGACTAACTTCCCTTGCCGGACACTTAAAAGAAGTCCACGACCAGAACAACGGCGGATTTTACAGCCGCGAAGATTTAAAGTACGACCTAGGCGGAGCATTGACCGGATCAGCCCTCGTTTCCATTACGCTCAATTTAGTGTATTGGGGTAAAGAGCCTGTGAATCACGTCCCACAAGGAGTCGATATCTATGGTGAAAAAAAAGAAGTGCCATTCAAACAGAAAAAGCCCTTCTGGTACTACTGGAAAAAACATTAAACACTCGCACAAATGCCAGGCCTTAGGATAATACATTTATCTCAAGGCCTTTTTTATAACTAAAAGAGCTACTCGGCGCATCCAGTCATTCCCTATTTACAATTATACTTAGATATGGTAGCGTTTAGGCAGTTAGTTAAAAACTCAAGTATTAATTTAAAAGACGTAGCGATGAAAAAAATTAATTTTGCTTTGCTAATGGCAGCCATATTTATAGCTGCCCTGTCCATTAATTTGTCATGCGATAAACTGGATGCCAGCCCTTGTACTGGAAAAGGTACGCTCACTCTGACAAATAAAAGCTTGACCACTGTCCAGCGTATCATGATCAATGGCGTGAACTATGGATCGCTGGATCCCGGCAATAAAAAATCAATCGAACTCACTCCCGGCACTTATGACTGGCAATTAGTTGGTTTAAGTGGTGGTACTGGCTGCAGTGCTGCTAAGGTAAATATCGTGGCTTGCGAAGATCAAGGCTATTCTTGTAGCGGTAAGTAATCGACCCTTTTTATGCCCCACCCTCATTAGCAAATAATGAGGGTTTTTTATTTAAAGACATAGATCCCGCATTATTAATCACGTATCATTAATATTATTCCTCATTATTGACTTAAAGCGGGAGATTATGCTATATTTTTTGGTCACAGTCCTTTAAAAATTACTTTTATTTAGTTGCCGGAGAGAGGTTACAAAAACTCCCTGCGGTAACTAAATAAAAGCAAATAATGAAAAGAATTGATGAATTGCTATCACTTATCCAATTACAGCAATGCCTGCAATATTGGGAAGAATTTAATTTCTTAGGAGATTTAAAATTCTATATCTGTCAGAAAATTTTGCCAAACCATGCGAGTCTGAACAATGAGGAAAATAGAATAAATCACGGCACACTGACCGGCTCAGAACTCACCGGCATATTTACCCTGGGACGAGGAATTGAAGGATATAAGCGCCTACGCAGCTTTCTCGACACACAGCAAAGTTTTAATCCTGAGCAATTTCTGCCGCGCATTCCTAAAAGCTGGCGGGATAAGTTTTCGACTAAACTAGATTTTATTGAGTCAATTTATCAAGATATATCTAGCGTTGGAAGATTCTTGATTCCCGTTTATCTGGAAAAGTGGCTAAAAGGAAAAAAAATATGTGAAATATCTCACCCGGAAAATATTCCGTTAGCCGACCCTGGGAAGGAAAATTACTTAGCTTATCTGCCATACGATAATTTTATCCTGACGTTGGATAAACCGCTGAAAAAAACTTATGTCGACGATAACCGTCAAGAAGCAGTTCATTTCGGTTACTACAGCACTCACGTAATCTGCAGAGAAGAAAATATCTTAACAATGTTTTCCATTCCCGGAGATGTCAAAGATGTCCTCCTAAACGAAGCCCAGCATGATGCCGTTAAAGAAATTTATGGCCTGTCTAAGAAAACAAATAGCGCTAAAGCTTTAAGAGCACTCAACAAACTATTTGTATCAAATCAGTGCTATAACAATCTAGTCTCTGAATTCAGTCTAATGAAGCTTGATATGTCGACCGGAAAATTATTGGTCTATGACCAAAATTATTCCTTAGGTTCCATCGATCTCATAGAAACCCTGAGAGGTTTGGTCTACCAAGAAGCTGATTCCAGTGAAGCTGTCTTCCGCCTAATTAGAGAAGATTGGACCTGGAACGCTCTCCCCTTTCTTTTAAACGGTATCGGGAAACTATTTGCCGACTATGAACCGCCTCAGAACATCAAACTCTATGACTGCTCCGATTTAGGTGAGCTGACCGAACAAACCGAAATAGCCGACAGTTATATGGAACCAAGCGCTATCACTCAGGATGCGCTAATAACCGAGAAACCAAAGTGGTTTGAGGTTTTAAGCAGCAGTATTACCTATATCACTGCCCCGAAAAAAAGAAGTAAAGGGCAAAAGATAAAAATAAATACTGGCCGGGAGATGCCTCCCCATCTGCGGCGCGGCCACTTCCGCCACCTGCGGGACGAAAATGGCGATATCATCAAGAGGGTATTTGTTCGACAAACAGTTATCAGAAAGGATAAATTGCAAACTGGACAGAGCCTTAATGGCAGTCTGGCCCGATACGAATAAATAATGTCTTCAAGCAAATTAACAATTAATAGTATCACTTAAAAAGTCGTAATCATGAATAAATTTAAGATTTTACTCGTATTAACAACTATCATTGCCTTAACCATTTTCAGTAATGGTTGCGAAAAGGAAAAGATTAACCCCTGCGTTCAAGGAACGCTTAGCCTGACCAACACTAGTACGAGAAGCGTTACCCAGCAGATTATTGTCAACGGCGAAAACAAAGGAACGCTTACACCTGGCGAAAAGAAGGACATCAAGCTCTGTCCAGGGGTATATGTCTGGGAATTAGTGGGCAACGACGGCACAGGCTGCAGCACCGCCAACGTCGTCATTAAGTCTAATGAAACAGTCAGTTATTCTTGCGGCATGTAATAAGCGCGACTAATAGCAAATCTTCAAGCAAAGGGCCTAGTATAAATTAGGCCTTTTTTATTTCTATAGCCCTTGTCAAATGGGAAAACTTTTGATATTATCAACTTTGTAATAAAACTAGCTCATTTATATGGCCGTTTTATTATACGAGCGCCTATAGCTCAGTTGGTAGAGCAACAGCCTTTTAAGCTGATGGTCGCTGGTTCGAATCCAGCTGGGCGCACAGAAAAGACAGGTTTTTACCTGTTTTTTTGTATATTATCCATTACAGCCAGGCTCCTTTTTTATTACCCCTTGCTAAAATTATTAAAATCTTTTATATTAATGAAGTCAGTTAAGCCGACTTAGCTCAGCTGGTAGAGCAGTTGCCTTGTAAGCATCAGGTCGTCGGTTCAAGTCCGACAGTCGGCTCCCAGAAGAATCGCTTGGGTATTACCTAGGCGATTTTTTTATATATATTGTTCTATAGTATATCTATTTATCTCATAACCATAGTTGTGCTATAATAGCACTATATGAACAAAAATATCGCAAAAACAATTCCTGACATGTATTTAAGCAAGAAAATGTCGATGGCTCAAATAGCGTCGAAGCTAAAGCTGTCAGTTTCAACAATTAGATACCATCTGGACAAATCAGGTACGCCCAGAAGGTCACGTTCAGAGGCTATTAACTACTGGTATGCCATCAAGCAGAATAAGAAGCCGTTTCAATTAAAGACCATAATAACTGACACGGATGCTAATTTAAAGACTGCCGGAATCATGCTGTATTGGGGCGAGGGCGCTAAAACAATGAACGTTGTTAAATTCACTAATAGCGACCCGGCCATGATTAGGTTGTTTCTGGATTTTTTGCGAGTAATCTGCGGTGTAGACGAGAGTCGATTAAAAGCCCTAATTCATATTTACCCAGATCATAACGAAGCCAAGCTAATTAAGTTCTGGACAAGAACCACTGGTATACCACTCTGCAACTTTTACAAATCATTCCTTCAAGAGGGGAAAAAGGGCACCTATAGAAATAAATCAAAATATGGCACCATCACTATCAATTATCCTGACACTAAATTATTAAAAGCAATATTAACCTGGATTGACGAATACAGAAAAAAATACTCCTACGATATTACCATCATCATTTAAACTGCCGGTCGTCAAACCATAAAACTGCCCATAAACAGTTGATAAATGGTTAATAAACAGTTAATAACAACTGATTGAAAAATTGGTAAGCATGAGCTAAGATAAGGATATTGAAATCCGTAAATTACCGGACTAACCCATAAAATAAGATGACTAGCAACGACGACAATATCATCGCTAAAGTACCGCCGCACAGCTTAGAAGCCGAGGAATCATTACTCGGTTCCCTTTTGATTGATAAGGACGCCATCATTAAAGTCGCGGACACAATCATGAGCCAGGATTTCTATAAGGACGCTCATAGAATCATCTATGATTCCATTAAGGAATTATATGCGAACCAGGAGCCGATCGATATTATCACCCTGTCCAACCGCCTGGAAGATAAGAAAAAAATGGCGGTCATTGGCGGCCGGGCCTATCTTGCACAACTATCCAACACCGTCGCTACATCCGGCAATATCGTCCATTATTCTTCCATTATTCAAAAAAAGGCGACTCTCCGCCGCTTACAACAAGCAGCGGCCGAGATTTCCTCCATGAGCTTTAATGAAGAACGAGAGATCGATGAGATTCTTGATGAAACTGAAAAGAAGGTCTTCGGAGTTTCCCGTAAATACTTAAAGAACGCTTTCGTCCCGATCGATAACTTGCTGAGCTCAGCTTTTGACCGCATCGATGACCTGCATAAGTATGGCGGTGGCGGCAAGCTCCGCGGACTGTCCACCGGTTTTGGTGAATTAGACAATCTTTTAGCCGGCTTACAGAAATCTGATCTAGTTATTTTAGCTGCCCGCCCTTCCGTTGGTAAAACTTCCTTTGCTCTCGATATCGCCCGCCAAGCTGCGATTAAAAGCAAAGAGGGCGTCGGTATCTTCTCTTTGGAAATGAGCAAGGAACAATTAGTTGATCGTATGCTCTGCGCTCAGTCCAATATCAGCTTATGGAAAATGAGAACCGGTAACCTGAGCGACGAAGACTTCATGAAGTTAAATGACGGCATGGGCAAGCTCGCTGAAGCGCCTATCTATATCGACGACTCAGGCACTTTATCAATCATGGAAATTAGGGCTAAATGCCGCCGCTTACAGATGGAAAAAGGCTTAGGCTTGATTGTTATCGACTACTTGCAGTTAATGGAAGGACGAGGCAAATACGGCGATAATCGCGTTCAAGAAATCGCCGAAATCAGCCGCGGTCTGAAATCTATCGCCCGCGAACTCAACATCCCGATTCTCGCTCTGGCTCAGCTCTCCCGCGCCGTCGAACTAACCCACCCGGCCATTCCGAAACTTTCCCATTTGCGCGACTCCGGTTCCATCGAACAGGACGCCGACGTCGTCATGTTCATTTACCGTAAAGCTGCTGATCGCGGCTATAATCCGAATGACTTGCCGCAAGACGAACGCTATAAGGCGGAAATCCACATCGCCAAGCATCGTAACGGACCAACCGGCATGATCAGCTTATTCTTTGACGAAAATACCGCTAACTTTAAGAATCTCGCCAAGATGCCAAACGATTCCCCGCCGATAGAATTCTAACCCTTATTAATTAATAAATATTTTAAAAAATAATTAAAAAATATGTTCAGCAAATTAAAACAATTTAAGGATTTACGCAGTCAGGCTAAAGTCATGCAGACTGCCTTAGCGCAAGAATCGGTTACCGAAGAAAAGAACGGCGTTAAAATCGTCCTCAACGGTAATATGGAAGTATTGGAAATCAAACTTAACGGCGAATTAAATAAAGCTGCACAAGAAGAAGCCTTAAAAGAATGCTTCACTGGAGCCCTAAAAAGCGCTCAAAAATTAATGGCTAAAAAACTTCAGGAGATGGGCGGTATTCCCGGCTTAAGCTAATATCCCGATAGTAAATCAATGAAATATCCGACCGCTCTCCAAACTTTAATAGATAAATTATCCAACCTGCCCAGCGTCGGACCAAAAACCGCTGAGCGGTATGCTTTTTATTTATTGCGGCAGTCTCCGGACAGGCTAAAAAGTTTCGGCCAAGCGATTTCCGAACTTCAAGAAAAAATTATCATCTGTCATAACTGCCTCAGCATCTGCGAACAGAATCCCTGTCCGATTTGCTCTGATCCGGCCCGGCGTCGTGACGTCCTTTGTGTAGTGGAAAATATCCAGGACTTAAACGCCATTGAATCAACTCGGCAATACGACGGCCGTTATTATATTCTCGGCGGATTAATCAATACTATTAGCGGCGTCGGCCCCGACGACCTCAACATAGAAAAACTCTTAAGAACAATTAAGACTGGCGAGGTCAAGGAAATTATTCTGGCTTTAAATTTTACTCTCGAGGGCGAAACTACTTCTCTCTATCTAACTAAGATTCTTAAAGACCGCCTCAAAATTACCCGCTTGGCTAAAGGCTTGCCGGCCGGTTCCGACCTGGAATACGCCGATGAATTAACGCTGGCCAATGCCTTAAAATATAGAAGTGAAATGACTAAATAAAGAAAGGAGTAGAAATGGTAACCATGTCAGTAATAGCTCTGATTGTTGTAGCCTTAATAGCATTTGGTATTATGGCCTTCATCGGCCTATTCAACCGAAAGATGGCTATCAAGGTTATATTTATTATCAGCTTTGCCAGGACATTAAAAATGAACTGGCAAAACATTAAGCGCCTGCCCTCACGACTGAAGATTTTAGTCAAAATATTTCCTCGCAAGAGAAAATTATTATTGATAAAAATCTTGAAGAGGTTGAAGGTTAAGCAGCAAGAACGAAGGATAAAGAGAGTAGCGCGGCGCCAGCAGAGCCTAGCTAAACTCAGAAAAACTTTTAGATCAACAAAAAAACCGTTCCAATAAAGAACGGTTTTTAATTTATAGAAGTTTGATTGGCACTAAGCAATGCTCACAACCTTAACGGCAGTAAACTGCTGACGATGGCCGACAGTTTTCTTGTATCTGGTCTTGTTCTTATATTTAACAACGGTAACTTTTTTACCTTTTGCAGTTTCAATAACTTCAGCTTCAACTTTTTCACCCAGGCTCGGTTCACCCACTTCTAATTTCTCACCATCAACGATCAGAAGGGTGTCGAACTTAACTTTAGTACCGTTTTCGGCTTCCAGTTTCTCAACTTTAATAGTGTCCCCAACTTGGACTTTATACTGTTTGCCTCCGGTTTTAATTACTGCAATTTTTGACATATTAGCGAATTTTTTTAATAAAAAATCAGATGTATCTCTGAACTAACATAATGATAACAAATATTTGAAAAATGTCAACAAATGGGTTATAGTGAAGCTAGAATAACTTATAAATGCGCTTTACAAATATGCCAAAATTCATTATTAACGGTCAGAATGAGCTAAAAGGCGAGATTATCACTGGTGGAGCCAAGAATAATGCCCAGATTATGCTGCCTGTCGCCCTATTATCGGCAGGCACCATTAGCCTCCATAATGTGCCCAGAATTGATGGGGTTGAAAAATCCTTGGAATTATTAGCCGATTTAGGGGCAAAAATTGAGGATAACGGGGCAGATATCAAAATTAATTGCGAAAATATCGCCAAAACTGAGCTTGATAAGAAGATTGCCGATAAATTCCGGACTTCAGTCATGTTTGTCGGCCCCCTGCTGGCCCGTTTCGGCCAAGTCCGCTTTCCGCACCCAGGAGGCTGTGTTATTGGGGCCGCTGGACGGCCAATCGACCTCTTTTTAGAAGGCTTTACTGCTCTCGGTGCTAAAGTGGAAATCAAAGACAATTTTTATGAAATCAAGGCCAAGCAATTAACCGGCTGTGACTTTTTCTTTACCACAGCCACTGTGACCGGCACTCAGAGCTTGATTATGACCGCCTGTTTAGCTAAAGGCCGAACAGTTTTAAGAAATTGCGCCATGGAGCCGGAAGTAGAAGCCTTGGCTAACTATTTAAACTCTCAGGGCGCTAAGATCGTCGGAGCCGGCACTCCGACCGTTGTCATTGAAGGTGTAAAAAAACTGAACGCTGGCGATTGTCATATTATTCCTGACCGCATTGAAGCGGGGTCTTTTGCCTTAATGGCTGCGGCCACTAATTCTGAAATTAAAATTACTCATTGCAATCCGGAACACCTCCTGAGTCTGCTCGCTATCTTTGATAAAATCGGCGTCAACTATGAAAAAGGCAGCGATTGGATTGCCATGAAAAAATCAGCGAATATTCGAGCCTATGACTTAAAGACTCATGAATACCCGGGCTTCTCGACAGACCTCCAGTCTCCTTATGTCGTCTTAATGACCCAGGCACATGGCACCTCCCTGATTCAAGAAACTATTTATGACCGTCGCTTGATTTGGACAGACATGCTTTGTCAGATGGGCGGTAGTATTATCATGTGCGATCCGCACCGCGTCGTTGTTACCGGCCCAACTTGTTTAGCCGGTAAGCGCTTAATCAGCCCCGATATCCGAGCCGGTATTGCTCTCGTCATTGCCGCTCTTATCGCCGAGGGCACAACCGAAATCGATAACATCTATCAAATCGACCGCGGTTATGAAAAACTCGACGAACGCTTAAGACAATTAGGCGCCGATATCAAACGTGTTGAATAAACTAATATATGACCAAAAAAACCAGGGATTACATCTTTTATTTTTTCATATTCTTTTTTGTCACGGGTACTATCCTGATTTCCCTCTATGCCTCCGGATATAAATTTAACCTGAGCTGGCCGCCGAAGCTAAACCGCCTGCTTATTAAAACTGGCATGATTGCCGTTGACTCTGTGCCGAGCGGCGCCGTCGTTTTCTTAAACGATGTCCCGCAATCAAACCTCTCACTCAACCCTTTTAAGACCGAGTACTTAACTACAGCCGCCAAAGTAAAAAATGTCCTGCCGGGAGAATATACCTTGCGCCTCGAGCGCGAAGGCTATTGGCCATTTCAAAAAAAAATAAATGTCTATTCCGGCCAAACCAGCTTCGTCGAAGATATTAACCTCTTCAAGAATGACACCCCGATGCTTCTTTTAGCCAGTTCGGAAACAGAACCGCAATTGAGTGCGAGCCGAAAACATCTCTATATTCCGGCAACTAAAGCCATGATTACCCTAAAAAATAATACCACTCGGATCATCCCGACTGACAGCGACAAAGCAGCCTGGCTAAACAATAGCGATAAACTATTATCAGCCGGCAATATTTACGGCGCTGACGCGGCAGATGATCTTGACTATGAAAAATTAATCGGCGCAGGTACTGATAATTGGTTCTATGATGAAAGTGAAAATCGCCTCTACTACCAGAACAAGAATGCTATCAGCTATTTAAAGTTATCGAGCAAAACTAGTGTTTCCGCTGTCAGCGGCGAAACATTTGAAACTTATGAGCCGCGAGGTAATGACCTGTTTTACGTCTCGACCAATAACGGCCGGACTTCTGTCAAAAAATATTCATTAACAGCCATGAAGATTGTCGATGAGTTAAATCTTCCAGCAGTTGGCCAATACGAATTCCGTTCCGATAGCGCACAATCACTAGTCCTTTACGACTTGCAGAACCAGACCCTGTATTTATTAAACCCTAACAACCTCCATAGCGGCAGCCAGACGATCAAGAATGCCGTCAGCTGGCAATGGCTTGACGATGAAGCTCTGCTCTACCATAATAAATGGGAAATCTTTCGTTTCAGCCTCAATGCTGGCCGCTCTGATTTGTTAACCCGCGTCGGTGAAGAGATTACAAAAATAATCTGGAACGGCGACAATAATTATTTGATTTTCTCAACCGCCAATAGCCTAAATGCTCTTGATATGAAAATGAATACGGCTACTAAGGTATATGCGACTGACAAAATTTCTGGCACAGTTTTAGACAAGAAAGAAAATATCCTCTATTTCTGGGCACGGCAGGGACAGGAGTCTGGAGTCTATAAGATTATTTTACAATAATTGACAATATCAGTTATAAATGATATAAAGTTGACAGTTATTTAACATTCTAAAAAGAGATACCATGAGAATTCGAATGATTTTTTTAGTAATAGCTCTATTCGCTATTATGCCGTTAGGTTCATCAGCCTACAGCCAGACCAGCCAAAGAAAACCGGTAACTTCGATACAGAACACCAGTTGGCAATGGGTCAGTTTTTATAAAAGCGGTACTGGCTCGATCAGACCAAAACTAGCCGCTTCTTTCGGACTATTCTTTAATATGAATGACACCATATTCTGCACGTCCGATTGCAATAATTACAGAGCCCAATATCAACTAAACGGGGATAAAATATCTTTCGGTTCCTTCACTGGTGCTGATACTGATGGTTGCGAAGAAAGTCAGGAATACGAATACATGAACGGCATCATGAACACGGAAAGTTATCGAATTGATGATGACTATCTTATTTTCACATTAAAGGATGGCGGTGGATCGATGATATTTCGACCAAGAACTACTAATCCTTAAAGTGATATTATTTAAAACAAATTAAATTTACACTTAAAAGCTACTGTTTTCAGTAGCTTTTTTATTGCCTAAGAATGTATTTTAATTCCACTAATTATTTCGCCAGCTCATTGATCAATTTCTGCAAATCCTTACCGATTTCTTCATCCTTCAAGCCGAACTTAATCGAAGCTTTCAAAAAATTAAATTTATTACCGGTATCCAGCCATTCCCCTTCAATTTTCTTGCCGTACAGCGGACGATTATTTTCCAACATCAAATCAAAGGCATCAGCCAAACGGATTTCGCCAGACTTACCTGACTGCATGGTTCCCAAGACAGTAAGCACCTCTGGAGTAATAACATAAATGCCGACAGCCGCTAAGTTTGACGGAGCTTCCTCGACTTTAGGTTTTTCTATAAACTTTTTGATTTCAAAGTTCCCCTCTCCTAAATCAGTTCCGGAAATTACTCCATACCTATTCACTTCGCTCTTATCAACCTCGGATAATCCCACTACCGGATCGCCATATTTTTCATAGAGATCGATAACTTGCTTAATCGGCGGGACAGCCGCATCATACAAAGTATCGCCGAACATGATAAGCACCGGCTCATCCTCCTCAACTAAATGAGCCGCGCATAGAACCGCATGCCCGTCTCCTAATGGAATAGGCTGGCGGACATATGAAAACTTCGCTAGGTTCTCGATTTCCTTAACCTTCTGCAATAAGTCGAGCTTATTTTTCTCTACCAAGGTCTTTTCTAATTCAAAAGAATAATCGAAGTGATCTTCAATGGCGCGTTTGCCGCGTCCCGTCACGAAGATAATTTCTTCAATACCAGCCGCCACCGCCTGCTCCACCAAGTACTGGATAACCGGCTTATCAACCACCATCAGCATCTCCTTCGGCTGAGCTTTAGTGGCTGGCAGGAAACGGGTACCAAAGCCGGCTACTGGGAATATTGCTTTGCGAATTTTTTTCATATTATTTATTTTTATGGGATCTTAACCCCCATTTTGCAAAATAGTTAAGCCAGGACTGAATATGCCACCAAGCGGACCGATCGACGATGACGGCAATATACCAAGGATATTTGGCGCTCTGGCGCTGATGGTCATGGATAATGACTGCCTCTGGATTATAGACCACCTGAAAACCATTTGTCCAGAACTGACGAGCCAGATCGATATCTTCAAAATACATAAAGTAACGCTCATCAAACCGCGGCAAGAACTGACTGCCGTCGGCTAAGGCAATCTCTTTACGGAACATTAGACTTGAGCCCATGAGCCAGTCAACCGGCTTAATGGAATTATGGTCAAAATCCGTCATAGTAAAGCGGTCACGTGCCGTCTTAAAATATTCACCCAAGAAAGTCCGCCGCAAGAGCGGCATAAAGAAACTCGGAAAGCGGGAGCAAGATAATTGCAGGGATCCGTCAGGATATAATAATTTCGGCCCTACCAGACCGACAGTCGGATGAGCCTTAAGGTAATTAAACAATACGGAAATCACCTCTCCTTGAATAACTGTATCCGGATTAAGAATAAAAACATAGGGAGCCTGAGCGGCCGTGATACCAAGATTATTTCCGCCGCCCATACCCAGATTATTCGGACTCTCAATTAATTGCAGCTCAGGATAGACTTCCATTAAACCGCTCAAATCATCGCCAGAAGCGTTATCAACCACTATTACTTCATAAGCAATATCAGGACTCGTCATTCCGGCGATTGACTTCAAGCAATTCAAAAGCTTATCCCGGCTCTTATAATTTACAATCACAATTGATAAATCCATATAATTACCTTAAATAATTTTCTTGATTAGTTTCCAGTACCCGGCCATGAGAGGATTGCCAATATATCTCAAAAGCGGATTCGCAATTTCCTGAAATTCAATTCGACCGGCAAAATCGTTGGCGATATCGGAAAAATTTATAACTTTATATTTATTCACCCCCTCACGCACCAGCCGTGCTTTTTCGAAGTTTTCATGGCGCAAGAAGTATTGCCAAATCCTCAGCTTCTCTTTTGACCAGCCCGCTACCAGCGAATAAGCAAGCATCACTAGATCCATAGCGAGTAGAGGCGGCAAAATCAGCCAGAACAGGCGATTCGGGTAATATATTAGAATAGTCAAATAACGATTTCGTTCCATATAATAGAGCATGCGGACGCTGCGGGAAAATTCATACTTATGAAATATTATTGATTGCGGCGCCAAGATTATCTTATGCCCTGCCAAGCGAACCTTGAGACTTAATTCCAAATCATCGTGATACATGTAGAATTCCTCGCTGTAGCCGCCGATTGTTTTAAAAATTTCTGCCCGAATAATAAATGAGCAACCGCTGGCATAACCTTTGATTTCCGGATAACCAGCAACTTGTCTATCAGGCTCGCCATAGCCAGAGGTAAAGCCGAAGCCTAAAAAATGGATAATATTGCCGAGGCTATTGAGGCGCGGACTCTTCTTCTCTTCCTCAGTGCGCGGGAATAATAATATTTTTGACTGGGCAATGCCGGCCTCCAGGTTATCATTTAGAGCCTTAACTAACTCCGAAAGCCAGGCGGAAGCCATCACTGTGTCCATATTGGCCGTTACCAAATACTCGCAGCCATCCTGCATGGCTCGATAAAAGCCAAGATTATTAGCGGCCGCATAGTTACCGTCAGAGCGGGTCAAAACAATAACCTCAGGATAAATATCATGCAGGTATTTCTCAGTTTCCAGAGTCGAAGCGTTATCGACTATGTAAATCTTAGTAAGCTCGGCTGGATAATCCTGAGCACGCAAAGAATCGCGACAGGCTTCCAAGAAGCGGGCCGCGTAGTCTTTGTAGTTAATCAGGATAATTCCGACTTTTTTATTCATAAATATTTATTTTATCAGCAATCTAACGGCTTTCCAGGCGGCTTGCAATATCAGATAATCACCTCTCTGCTCCCATTTCTGAAAATATTTGAGCATGGAATCGCTGAAATATTCTTGAGCCTTGCCCTTCTTCAATTGATTAAAACTAGCTCCGACATAATCAACGCATTCAGCCGTCGGCGTATACCAGACTTCCCCGCCCAGGCGATAAACTTCTCGGCAAAAATCAACTTCTTCAAACCACACAAAATAGCTTTCATCTAAAAACGGTTTATCCAACCCACTGATTTTCTTATAAGCCTCAGTATTAATCAAGAAAAAAGCGCCGCGAATAGAATCAACACGAGCCGCCTGACTATAATCAAATTTACTTTGCAAATAGGAATTAATTACTCCTGGAAAAATATGCGGAACTTTTAAGGTGACCATTAATTGATCAAATAACTTCGGAAAGCGGCGGACCTGCTTAATGACAGCACCCTGCTCATCAACTAACTTGCAGCCGCAGACGGTAACCGGCATATTATCTTCAATCCAAACCAAAATATTTTTCAAGGTATCCGGCCGGACGCGCATATCCGGATTAAGCAATAAGATAAAGCGGCCACTGGCTAATTTAATAGCTTGATTATTGGCTTTGGCAAAGCCCAGATTTTCTTGATTTTCAATTAGCCTGACCTGTGGGAAATCAGCTCTAACCATGGCCGCGCTGCCATCATCAGATTTATTATCAACTACAAAAACTTCAAAATGAGCTACTCCTTCTGAATTAAAAAGAGCCTCTAAGTTAGCTTTGAGCTTATCTTTAACGTTCCAAGACACAATAATGATTGAGAGGTCCATAGATAATTATTTAATAATCTTAATCAGCTTATGCCTGTCGCTCCCGCCGCTGATAATTTTAATATCTCCCTTGTCGGCCACGAGTTCCCGAGCTAAGAACTTAATCAACTCAGTATTAGCCTTCCCTTTCTCCGGAACAGCCGCCACGGCAATCTTTAAGGTCTCATCAGCCATAACTTCCATTAAGGCTGTTTTACTGGCTCCGGTCAAAACCTTGACGCTAAGATACAGTTCTTTATTATTAGCTAATTTATCTCGATATTTGGTCATCATATATTAAAAAGGGGGTAAACCGCATCATCCTCGGATATGCCTATAGTTTATCCTCTTTTTAAGCATTTTAAAAGGCCGCAATAACATAAAAACACATCTGTCAAGATTTTAATAATTTGGATAATAGGTTAAAATAGAGGTGATTCCTAGGACTTAATATATATTTTATGACCACAGAAAACGAGCTTGAATCCGTTCCTTATCACCGCCCTTCCTGGGATGAGTATTTCTTGAAAATTGTAGAAATGGTCGGTAGTCGTGGTTCTTGCGACCGGGGTCGAGCGGGCTGTGTTATTACTCGCGATCGCCGTATTGTCTCCACCGGTTACGCCGGATCTCCGGTCGGTTTGCCCCATTGCGATGAAGTCGGCCATGAAATGCATACCGTCACTCATCACGACGGCACTCAGACCAGGCATTGCATCCGAACTGCCCACGCTGAGCAGAATGCGATTTGTGAAGCGGCCCGCATGGGTATCGCGCTCGAAGGCGGCACCTTATACTGCAAAATGACTCCTTGTTATGCCTGTGCCAAAATGATTATTAATGCTGGTATCAAGCGCATCGTTTGCGCCCAGGACTACCATGCCGGCTCCAGGAGCAAAGAAATCTTTCAAGAAGCCAACATCGAATATTCCTTGATCAGCTCCGAGACAACCACTTATCAGGATCAATAACTCAGCAACGAATAAATAAGAACTTATGTCCAATATTTATATCTACGATGAATTCGGTCCGGAGGATGTGGCTATGATGCAGGCTCTCTATTCCCGGAGTCCGAAAAGTGTCACCGAGCACGTCGAGAAAGTTAAGCAGAGCGGCTCCGGAAAATTCATGGCCACTTTCTATGTCGGTTATGGCCATGCAAGCATTGCTGACTGCGGCAGTACTACTATATTTATTGAAGACATCAGCATCCTGAGTGATAAGGCTATCCAGGACTGGCAGCTCTATAGCGGCCAAGAAACCAGCACCCGCTATATCGATATGGGGCGCCGCGCTATCATTGATCCGCTCAGAACTACTGAGTCAAAACAGATACTGAATAACTGGATGGCGTTCTATAACAACAATCAAGAAAAAATTCAGCAGTATCTCAAGGAAAAATATCCTCGCCAAGAGAACGAAGATGAAACCGTCTATACCAAAGCTATTAAAGCGCGCGGCTTTGATATTATGCGCGGTTTCCTGCCGGCCGGGATCACAACCCAATTAAGCTGGCATACCAATCTCCGGCAAGCCTGGGACCACCTCGCGCTACTCCGCCATCACCCTCTCCAGGAAACCCGGACCACCGCGGAATTAATGATTGCTAAATTAAAAGAAAAATATTCCCATAGCTTTTCCCATGTCGAGCAGGACGACCAAGAAACTTACCGCGCCGCGACTGTCGGGAAATATTCATATTTTTCACCGGCCAATCCCGTGGCTTTTTCCATGACGACCACCATCGGCAAGGATGAATTACAGAAATACCAGGAGGTAATAGACAGCCGGCCGATGAAAACTGCATTGCCAAATTTCTTAGGCGACTTGGGAACTTGCACCTTTAACTTCATCCTGGACTACGGGTCTTTCCGCGATATCCAGCGCCATCGCAGCGGCCTCTGCCGCATGCCCCTCTTAACTACTGACCTCGGCTTCCATGACTGGTACTTGCAGCAACTTCCGGACGATCTCCGCGCGAGCGCTCAAACCCTTATCAATGCTCAGACAGAACTGATTAACAAACTGGAGACTACTCCAGAAATTAAACAATATTATACGGCCATCGGCTTTAATGTTGCCTGCCGCTTCACCTTCCCGCTGCCGGCCGTGGCCTATGTCATCGAGCTCCGGTCAAACAAGACAGTTCATCCGTCACTCAGACATATTGCCCACCAGATGCATCAAGCCGTCACTGAAAAATTTCCTAATTTAAAACTATACTCCGATTTAGGGCTTGACGACTGGGATATCCGTCGCGGCTTAGCGGATATCATCCAAAAATAATTATGCCTAAAATTATCCTCGGCTTTACTGGCCCAATCGCGAGCGGCAAGGATGTCTGCAAGAAATATCTGGAAAGCAAATATGAGGCTAAGAGCTTCCGCTTTTCCAGCATCTTACGCGATGTCTTAAACCGCCTCAGTGTGCCGACGAGCCGGGAAAACATTATCACTTTATCAACTTGGGCCAGACAGACTTTCGGCCAAGACCTACTGGCTAAAGTCATAGCCAGCGACGCCAACAACTCCCCTGCCTCCCTCGTAGTAGTGGATGGTGTCAGGCGCCTCCCGGACTTAGAATATCTGAACCGTATTCCAGGATTTATCCTGATTAGCATAGACGCTGACCCAAAAATACGTTTTGACAGAGCCCGTTTCCGTAATGAAAATATCGGCGATAGCAATAAGACCTTTGAAGATTTTCTAGCCGACCACCAAAAAGAAACAGAATTAACTATTCCTGAGGTCATGGCCACTGCCAAGCATCACCTCAATAATAACGGCAGTGTGGAAGATCTTTATGCTCAAATTGATAAAATAATTAACGAAACAGAAAACCAGACTCAAGCTTAACCAATTTACCAGCAGCCCAGATTTATGATCAAGAATGAATTATCCGGAAAATTTATCGTCATCGACGGCACAGACGGGAGCGGCAAATCAACGCAGCTCGCTTTGCTTAAGGCGCGCCTGGAAGCAGATGGCTATGATGTCGCTCTGGCGGATTTCCCGCAATACAATACTAAGTCAGCCGGCCTGGTTGAAGAATACTTGTCAGGAAAATTTGGCCAAGCTGATGAAGTCGGGCCATATAAAGCTTCCATCTTTTATGCCGTTGATCGCTATGACGCCAGCTTTAAAATTCGGCAATGGTTATCTGAAGGCAAGATAGTCTTATCCAATCGCTATACCAGCGCCAACATGGGACACCAAGGCTGCAAGATTGAAAATCCACTGGAGCGAAAAGTATATTTCAATTGGCTCTATGATCTGGAGTATAAGATTTTTGAAATCCCGAGACCGGATATTTCTATCATTCTCCACGTCGAAGCCGACATTGCTCAGAAAATGGCGAAGAACCGAGCCCGGGAAGACTGGGAAGGTAAAAAAACCGATATCCATGAAGATAATCTTGAGCATCTGAAAAGAGCCGAGAGAGTTTACCTGGAAATCACCAATAGCTTTCCGAATTTCCGTTTAATCAATTGTACCCGCAATAATGAAATCCTCAGCCGTGAGGAAATAAGTATGTTAGTCTGGCCGGTAGTTAAGAGGATTATCGTCGGTGAAAATTTCCAAGGCACCGGCTTCCAGGCTATTAGCAATATCATCGGCTCTAATCGCCAGATTATCAATAACCGAGAGTTAATCTTTGAAGGCAATAAGCCAGCTCAGAAGCCGGAAGTAATGGCAGAAAAAATTGTGGACCGAGTTTCCATCACTGAAACAATTAGCGTCGATATCCCGAAGACAGTAAATAATAATCCAATCATCCCAACGGTCACCGCCCCACTGAAATTAATTATTGAAAAAACTAATCCCCGTGCCAAATTACCTTTCAAGGCATATACTCATGATGCCGGCTACGACCTTTACGCCAACGATTATTATTCCATCCCTCCTTATAGCCAAGAATTGGTCAGTACGGGCATCAAAATAGCTATCCCTAACGGCCATGTCGGCTTAATCTGGGATAAGAGCGGATTAGCCTCGCAAGGTATAACGCTGATGGGCGGAGTCATTGATGCTAGCTTCCGCGGCGAGGTTAAAGTAATCGTCAAGAATTTAAGCGAAGAAATTTTCAATATCGTGCCGGAACAGAAAATTGCTCAAATTTTAATCCAGCCGATTGCCTCGCCGATTGTCAGTGAAGAAAAAATCATTGACTCTACCGACCGTCAAGCTGACGGCTTCGGCAGCACCGGTCAATTTTAATAATTGCGTTAAAAATATATGAAATACGATACCATCATCGGCCTGGAAATCCACGCCGAATTAAAAACCAAGAGCAAGATGTTCTGCTCCTGCAATAACGACTCTGCTGGCCTGGCTGCCAATACTGCTGTCTGCCCGATTTGCCTCGGTCATCCAGGCACTTTGCCAGTCCCGAACATCAAAGCAATTGACGCGACCATTCTCACAGGCCTAGCTCTGCACGGCAAGATTAACCGTTCGTCCAAGTTCGACCGCAAGAATTATTTCTATCCGGATTTGCCTAAAGGCTACCAGATTACCCAATATGACCAGCCCCTGGTTTACGAGGCAAGCCTGGAAGTGGACGGCGATAATATCCAAATTACCCGTATCCATTTAGAAGAGGATACTGGTAAATCGACCCATAAAAAAGATTCTGATTATACCCTGCTCGACTTTAACCGGGCCGGTACGCCGCTAATGGAGATGGTCACCGAGCCAGTGATTGCGAGCGCCGAGCAAGCCAAGAAATTCTGCCAAGCCTTCCAGCAAGTCCTGCGCTACCTCGGCGTCAGCGACGCGGATATGGAACAAGGCGAGATGCGCTGCGAAGCTAATGTCAGTGTGCAGAAAGCCGGCAGCTGGGAATATAAGGATGGGCTGATTGTTCCGAAGAAAAAAAGTATTTTTGGCGGAACTAATGAACTGAACCCGAAGGTAGAAGTTAAGAATATTAACTCCTTCCGCTCCGTTGAAAAAGCCATTAATTTTGAAATCAAGCGGCAGACAGAAGCGCTCGAGGCTGGAGAAAAAATAGTCGCTGAAACCAGAGGCTGGGATGAAAATAAATCCCAAACTGTCAGCCAGCGCGTCAAGGAAACGGCCGCTGACTACCGCTACTTCCCTGAACCAGATATTCCTCCTCTAGTTATTGACGATGCCTGGCTGGAACGCCTGACCGCAGAATTGCCGGAAATGCCCGGTGCCAAGAGACAACGCTTCATTTCAGAATACAAGCTCTCTCCCGAAATGTCCGATGTTTTAACTAGCGACAAGAAACTGGCCAATTGGACCGAGGAAGTAATATCTGAGCTTGATGCCTGGATAGAAGCAAACGGCGATGATGAAGCCCGTCAGGAAAGGCGCCTAGCCAAAGCCGCTGCCAACCTGATCAGCGGTCCTCTGCTTAAGCACTTGAATGCCGATAATAAAAACATTGCCGACCTGAAAATCACACCGGAAAATTTCGCCGAATTAACCTGCCTAATCTACCAAGGCAAGATTAATTCCACCACCGGTCAGAATATTTTAGAAAAAATGTATGCCAAAGGTGGCGACCCCACTGACATTATGCGCGATTCCGGCCTCGAGCAGATTGATGATAGCGCTACTTTGGACAAAGCCGCCCAGAAAGTTCTGGATGCCAATCCCGATCAAACTGCCCAATATAGAGCCGGCAAGGTTAATGTCATCCAGTTCCTGCTTGGCAAGCTGATGGCCGAAACCCAAGGTAAGGCCAATCCCAAACTCGCCAAGGAAGCACTGGAAAAAGCTTTAAAATAAGTCAAAGAATCAAGAAAAGCCTCACTAAACTGAGGCTTTTTCTTTGCCTTGACAAAATACCAGATAAATGATATGATATAATCAATAAATAAGAAATTTCGTATTATTAACAATTAAATAATTCAAAAAATGGAAAAGAAAGAATTAACAGAAGATAATGATTCTGTAAAAATACTGATAAACCATGGCCGAGATATGGCTGATATGTGGAAAGAGGAATTAGAAGAAACCAAAAAAGAACGTAAACACTTTGATAATATGATTATAGCAATATGCTATGCATTAATTTTAACAATAGCTTTGTTTATAATTTTCATGCTAATATTACCAAATCCTCGTCAGTTTATATTGAATACCCCAGTTTATATGATAATAGTCCCAGCAGTTGTCATCGACGTGCTACTTATCAATCCAATAACTAAGCTACTTGATAAACAATCAATCAAAAAAAGTGCTTAAATTCATCAAAAAATGCAAAAGCCATACCTTAAAGTATGGCTTTTTTATATTTTAGCTAAAATTACTAGCAATTTTACATATAACTTGACATTATCCAAAGTATGTACCATACTATTAGCATCGAACTTTAAAATATAAAAGATGAATAAGAAAAAAATCAATCCACTTGTACTCAGCTTTAGCTGGACAATTTCCATGCTTTTAGCTGCATTTACCGTTATTGCCCTGTCAGAAGTCTTCGCTGTCTGCACCAAGGTGCCCTTCTTTGTCATGATTCTCTCAATTATTGTTTTATCCAGTTTTATGTTCTATCCCATCGTACGGATAATCGAAGCATTGCCAAAGACACCGGAGACAAAGTCAGGAGATAACGAGCCGGAAGAATAATTATGAAATTCAGCCAAAAACAGAAGAGAGTTATTCAAGAGCTTCTGCCTGGACACGCGAACGGCGCCAGTCCAGAGTATATTGCCAATTCAATTGACCTAATGTTTAGGACAAAGGAGGTGCTGACTAACGCTATGGCGATAGCTAAGTTCCCTTTTCAAATTTTAAACAGAATTTACATTAAGATCAGGAAATCAAATCATCCAGTATACCTGTCGGTAATTAGAAAGAAAACGGAAAAGTATTACCTGTAGCAATAACCATAAAAGCTATCCATTAGATAGCTTTTTTTCTTATCTAAAAATAATCCAGCGGTGTCAGAGTTGAGATTACTTAGAGTCAACTCGCCACTCATCAATCAACTTCTCCGCTACAGTAAGATCATTAACCCAATCAATCTTAACTCCCTGCTTCTCCCAGCGCCTAAACCAGGTTTTCTGGCGCTTAGCGAAACGATATAGAGCAAAGCCCAATTTCTCCACTAATTCCGGATAGCTTAATTCGCCAAGCAGATGGCGCGACACGAATTTATATTCCAAGCCAAAAGCCTGCAAACGCTCCGAGGAAACACCCTCTTCGTTAAGCCTCTTCACCTCTGCCACCAACCCTTCTTTTTCTAAGCGATCAAGCAAGCGTTGAATAATCCGCAAGCGCAGAATATCATCAGGCCACTCCAGGCCAAGAATGAGCCAATCATAAGAACTTGACTGCTTGCCAACTTTTTTCAAGTCGCCGTTTTCAATTATTTCTAAATACCGAGATAAGCGGCGGGCGTTGTGCTTATCGCTATTATTCAAGCGTCCGGCAAAATCCGGATTCTTCTTGGTGATAAGCTCGTATAATTTTACGGCGCCGAGCGCCTCCCATTTATCCCGCTGCGCCGAATGAGCTCCTACCTCCGACAAATCAAAATTATCAACCAAGGCCTGAAGATAAAGACCGCTGCCGCCCGCAACGATCGGCAATTTTCCGCGTTGCAAAATATCTTCAATGGCCACTAAAGCCTGTTTCTGAAATTTAGCCAAATCAAATTGTGTCTGGGGCGAAGCCACATCAATCAAATGATATGGAATTTTTTTTCGCCCAATCTTATACTCTGCCAAGTCCTTGCCGGTCCCGATATCCAGGCCAACATAAACCTGGCGGCTGTCAGCGCTAATAATTTCCCCATTATATTTAGCTGCCAATTTAACCGCTACGCCAGTTTTACCAGCTGAAGTTGTACCTAAGATAGCTAGTATTTTGGGCTTATTTTTTTTTATATTTTTTTTAACCATATTTATTTTTTCAAAGATTTGACGACTGGAGCTAATTCCCCCTCCAAGCCAAAAGGTAAAGCCTTATCAATAATCACCAAAGCAAATTCTCCAATCAAGCCGGACCGCTTATCCTTTTTAATATCCGTATTTATCCGCACTGTCTGATAAGAGCCGGCTTTGCCGTAATAATGGCCGCGCTTATCAATCCCCTCAATAAGCACCTCGATAGTTTTACCGAGATAGGCTTGATTATTGGCGGCCGCCGTGATTTTTAGAATTTCATTCAATTCCTTAGCACGGCGTTTCTTCTCATCTTGAGAAACGTTATCCTTCATACCAGCCGACACTGTCCCCGGGCGAGGACTATACTGGGCAATATAGGCTAAATCAAATTTAACCACCTTGAATAACTTAACTGTATTTTCATATTGCGCTTTCGTCTCTCCGGGAAAACCGACAATCACATCGGTCGTAATAGAAATACCTGGTCGGACATCTCGAACCTTCTTAATCAGACCTTGATAATGCTTTGAGGTGTAACCCCGGTTCATCTTTTTTAAAATTTCATCATCCCCAGCTTGCACAGCTAAATGAAGATGCGGGCAAAGTTTTGGAGAAGACCCTAAGGCATTAATCAAATCGTCGCTCATATCCTTCGGATGACTGGATGAAAAACGCACCCAGAATTTGCCGGGAATCTTGACGACGGCCTGCAGTAGTCCCGGGAAGCGCTTCTCTTCATCATGATAACTATTGACGTTCTGAGCGATAAGAATAATTTCCCTGTAGCCCTTCTTAACTAGCCCCCGGACTTCCCTCAGAATATCAGCCTGGCGGCGATAGACCTCCCGCCCGCGAGCATAAGGGACGACACAGTAAGCACAAAAATTATTACAACCATTACCAATCGGCACATAGGCGGTAAACTTGCTCTCATGGTTCGGAGCAATGCCGAGATATTTTTCGCCCTGCTCTAAACGAACTTCATCGAGACTGAAATGCGGTTCAAATTCAAAACCTTCGAGCAGTCCTGGCAGCTGCATAATTTCACTGATGGGCAAAAAAATGTCTGCCCGCCCGTCCAGCCGTTTCTTGACATCCGCTCGTTTGCTTAGGCAGCCGGTAACGACCACTTGCGCGGCCGGATTGAATTTTCTGACTTGATTAACCAAGCCATAGGCTCGATCTTCGGCCATCTGGCGGATACCGCAAGTATTGACAATTACGACACCAGCCTTCTTAAAATCAGGCAATGATTTATAACCAGAAGACTCCAAAAAGGCAGACAATCGTTCGCTGTCAACCTGATTCATCTGGCAACCGATAGTAATAATGTGGTAGGTTTTATTTTTCTTCATATTATTTCTTAAGCATAGAAGTGCTGGTAGCTGGAGTGCTAGTCGCCAGCTCTAATTTATATAAGCCAAATTTCGGATTAACTTTTTTAACCTCACTCATCCTTAAATAATATGGAGTGAATTTACTATTGTTCAAATAATCGACGTCCACCGGCTTCAAGTAAAAATTATAATAATACACTGGGTAATAATTAACTAGCTGCTGGACGGCCCGCAGAATCCCGTCATCCGGCAAAGCGCCCATAATAATCCGGCGTTCCGGCCAAAAAAACTTGTCATAATACCGCGTAATAATGATGCCTGACGGCTCAGTTAAAGACCAGATCAGGCGCGTATTATCCCTCTCGGCCAGGTTATTATAATAAAGATACATTAAGCCCTCTTCCGAGCCGAATAGAACGAAAAGGATAGAAATTGCGGCGAAGACTGCTGTGGCCATAGCCTGCAATCCCGTCGCTGCCCATCGGCGCACCCGCGAAACGGTTTTCGAACTCATCAGTAGGAGCGCTCGCGAAACGCGGATTAAGGCTAAGGAAGCGAGCGGCATCAAGCCGAGATAGAAGGGTAGCCAATAACGGGTATAGGAATTACCGATAGTGAAGCGGGTAACGTCCGGATTATCATTAAAGCGCCAACTGCCGTAATAAACAATCAAGAAAGTACTAAATAGTAGCCAGACCAAAACATAGACCAGGTGCTTCTTCTTAAAGCGGCGACAATTCTGAACAATCAAGAACAATAATCCGGCCAGACCAGCATAAAATAGGACCGGAAACATCTTAACCACGTAATTGATAAACATGGACTTAGATAATCCCGGATTAAAACCAAAGTAAAAAATATTTTTCGCGATAGTCAGAAAATAATCGCGATAATAAGCTAAACTATCCATGCCTAAGCCGAACTGCAGAATCGCTCCGCCAGACTTGGCAATATCTTCCAGCGATTTATTCATTTCATTGTAGCCGCCATACCAGAAGGAGCCGTAAAGAATCTGATTGTAATAAGCCACCCAAAGCAACGGCAAGGCTAATCCGGCGATAAATATCAAAGTCTTAACCAGTCCGTAGCGCCGCGCATAAAATACCCAAATAATTAAAAGCGACGGCAAGAGCCAGAGTATCTCCGAAGTGCGAGTGATGACAGTCAGTCCGATAAAAATACCGGATAAAGCCGCCGCTAAAAATTCCAACCAAGTCCTGACCGGCAACTTCCAGGTCAAAAAACGACAATAAATCTTTTCTCTTCGTTCAGCGAGGGACAATAAGAAAAAATATAAACCGAAGAGCAGCATGACAATAAACAAAACATTATGGAACATACTCCGGACCGTATAATACGTATAGGCTGGAAAGACCGCTAACATAAAGGCGGACCAGAGACCAACCCGATCGGAAAATATTCGGCGGATGGTAAGATAGAAAACGATAATTCCTAGAGCGGCGAAAAAGGGAGTAAGATACGGGATAACTGAGATATCAGTTAATGCAGCGATTGTCCCATAAATCAAACTAATGCCTAAGAAGCTGACCGGTTTTATGAAGCCCTGATCGCTCCTGACGCTACGCGGCACGACCAGGTTATTACCCAGTAAGTTAGCTTTTTCCATGACAGCCAGCTCTCCGGTCATGGCAAAATTCTTAGTGAAGAAATAATTAGCCGTTTCATCAGGCGAGGTCCATTTTACATAATCATTTTCTTGACTAAAATAATTAAAACTAGCGGTAGCCGCAAAGAAGCCTAACGCTAAAAAGGTCACGATGATTAGATTAAGATATTTTTTGAAAAACATGTAATTATTGAAGTAATTCAGACTGAATCTGCCTTAATGTTATCCGAAATTGCCCATTTTAGCAAGAATTTGCTATCATTAACGTATATGTCAAAATACCTGAAAATACTGGAAAAATATCTGCCCATTAAGAGTTTTGGGCTGGATCATGCCCTGCTTTTATGCTCATTAGTTATCATCTGGAGCGCCATTATCTATTACCTATACGCCCTTAACGCCATAGGAATAATCTTAACCCTAGTCTTAACTGGAGTCAGCTTCTGGGCAACTAAAAGATTCTTCATTAACACTGATCAGGACGAGGCGAAATTAATCCCTCAAGCCAAAACAGCGATTCTCAGCCATGCCTTAATAATTATTTTCCTATCGTCAGTATTTTTGGCTGGTAAATATCTACTGGCCGGAGTTAGTGACCGAGCCTTAATATCCCCTTGGCAAACAGTTAACCCCCGCTTCTTCTGGGCATACGGACTAAGCGCCGTATCATTATGTCTTACTCTCGCCAGACCGCCTGTCTCTCGTCGCCTCAAGTTATTTTTAGTTTCTATCTTCTATTTTCTCTCCTTCAGCGTAGCCGCCATTATTTATAAGATCGGTTATGGCTTTGATCCTTTTATCCATCAAGCTGCTCTGGAAATAATTTCCGTCCAGGGATATATTCTCCCTAAGACTCCATATTATCTCGGCGAATATGGCTTAATCACCATTCTTCATAGAGTTTTCGGCCTTGGTATTCATGCCATTAATATATTTTTAGTACCGGCTCTTGCCGCAATATTTCTTCCAGCAGCCATATTCAACTTCTCAAATAAACGACTCGGGAATACACCAGCAATCTTCTTATCAATCCTCTTTTTACTAACCCTAACATTCTCACCGTTTATTGCCACCACTCCCCAGAATCTCAGCTACCTCTTTTTAGTCCTGGCCGTCTTATCAGCCGCTGCCAGTGACAACTATAAACGTGTAGCCGTCCTATCCCTGGCCTCCGCCGCCATCCATCCCTTAGCCGGCTTACCAGCCCTAGCTTTAACAGCTGCTCTTACCCTTAACAACTATAAAGACGGTATTAAACCTGTAGTCAGAAAATGTATCGCCGCGCTTATCTGGCTATTCACTGCTATCGCCATTCCTCTAGCGCTCTTCTTGAGCTCCGGCTCAAACTTGAAGAATGTCGGAGGGTTTAAAGTATTATTAGTCTCATTCTTAAATATCTTCGGCCATCCCAATAGCTCCGGACAAGAAAGCCTGGTCCTGAATTTCATTTACCTGATAGCTTATAATTACCATTTCTTAATAATCATAATTATTGTTCTGTCCATATACTTGAGCGCGCGTAAGCTAAAAGCGAACAGTAGCCTACTGGCCATCAGACCCATTCTGATTTCCCTCAGCTCCGCCCTCTTGGTAGCCTATTTCTTAAGCAGTCAGATTATTTTTAACAATATTATCTATTACGAGCAATCCGGTTTTGCCGAGCGCCTGCAAGTTGCTATTATCATTTTCCTCTTACCGCTAATAATTATTTCCTTAAATGATTTAATCGGCCAAATTTTAAAAAGAAAGACTATAACTATTATCATCTGGCTGGCCTTCGGGACGAGCTTCCTGTGCGCCGCCCTATACATTTCCTATCCGCGAATTGATCAGTATTATAATAGCCGCGGCTATAGCACCAGTGCCAATGATTTAGCAGCAGTATCGTCGATCGAAAATGAAGCGCGCGAACCGTATATAGTTTTAGCTAATCAGCAAGTCAGCGCTGGCGCTCTGGCAACTTTCGGTTTCAATCATTATTACCAGACCAAGGCCGGCGAACTGTATTTCTATCCGATCCCCACCGGCAGTCCGCTCTACGCCTATTATCTGGATATGGTTTACAAAAGCCCAAACAAGTCACGTATAAACGAAGCGATGGACCTGACCGGGGTTAATGCAGGCTATTTAGTAATCAATAAGTACTGGTATCAGAGCGGCCGGATTATCAATGAAGCCAAGCTAGAAGCAGATAAATGGTGGACGATAAACAATGAAGTCTTTGTCTTCAAATACGAACGCTAGCGCAAAACAGAAAAGAGCCAGGCATGAAAATTCTGGCTCTTTTTAAATATCCAATGTTATGGCTAGCGGCTCTCTTGATAATCCCAGACGGGACCCACTGAAAATATCTTATTAGCCCCTTCTTGATGGACAATCAATAATAATTTCAAGCGGCTCAAATCCTCTTTCAGGGGATTTTTTTGATTCGGTAATTTAATGCTCAATTGCTTTTCTGAGGCGGTGGCGGCTTCGGTTTTAAATTGCTTAGTGAAAGCAGCAATCGCTTCATTATCAGCTGAATTCAATTCTTCCCCGTTCAACTCCTTAAGTACAATCGCTTTCATCGCCTCCATAGTGGTAGAGAAATTGCGTAAGTCTTGCAAAGCAAAACGTACTTCAGTTTCTAACTGTAAGGCCGAGAACATCTCGGTCATCATAGCAGCATTAGCTATCAACTCATTTACCAGATTCAAGTTCGGTTCGACATAAGAATTTTCATTCCAGTGGACGGCATTTTCAAAACCGGCACTCTTAACAGTCGGAGCGACCGAAAATTTATCAGGCGGTAATTGTAGATTTATCCAGGCTCCGGCGGCGGTAATTAAAGATTTGTCCTGCCAGGCAGCGGACCGGGCAAACAGTGGCAGATTACTACTGTTGATAGTCAGCATTGATTTAACCAGACTTAAATTAGCCCAGTAATTATTTGAGTGCCAGATACTAGGTTGTAATTCCCCCTGCAAACCAGTCAGCGCTTTACTATAGCCATTATAATTTATATTTTCCGCCAAATAGTTGCTCGTCGGAACAGGATAAATCAGACTGACAATGTCCAGGGCCACGCCATTACAGCGAATCTGACCGGTATTAGTCCGGCAGGCTGTAATATTGGTAATTTTAGTACTTGTGCCCTGGAAGAGGCCCACGCTCGGATAAGTTAATTTACTGAAAATATAATTATTCGGCCAATAATTTTCTGCCAGCAGCTTAAAGCCTAATTGCGGTTTCAGGGTTGGGTCTGACTTACTTAAACCTCCAGAAATTTCCGAAAATTTATTTGCTGCTACCTTTGATCGTAATTTTTCAAGATTCGCCGCCGCCTCTTTATTGCTGTCGGCAAAGATATCTTCAATCACATAATCATTGCCGAAAAGAGCAATCATGGCATCGCGGTACTGCACATAATTTAAATCGTCGCGCAGACCCTTAAAGAAGGACATCACTTTGTATATGCGGGCCCATTTATTCTTCAGGCCCGGCAGCTTAGAAAAATCTTGAGCCATGAAAGTGGCGGCAATCATATTATTTCGCCAATCAGCGACATCAATCAAACAAGTCTGACAATCTTTGCTCCGATAATTCAAAGGAAAAACAGAATTAAGCCAAGCAGTCGTCAAATAAAAATTATTAAGTTTGGCATTGGTGCGATAGTCAAACGGCACCTGGAAGCCTTTATAATCACGGCTATAAAGCATGACCGGAGACTTAACCGCCAGCTTCGCTTCGCGGATAAGATTGACTTCGGCCAGTACATCTTCCTTGAGGTAAGGCGGGGTGACGAAATAAAAACGATCAACATCGGTCACGCTGAATACTCCAGTACTAGAATTTGTTTGGACCCCCGGCATCTGATTCGGTGCCGGCTTCATCAACTCGAGAGCCACGGCAAAATAGGCCATCTCCAAACGCTCCCCTTCCAAAATTGAATCATTAACATTGCCGATGGCGGCTAGGCGGGTTTCATAGCGGTTTTTGGCAGTGTCATACAACTCCTTATTAATATCCCAGAGATTATCGTAGAAAACATTTTCCTCCACGTCTTTAAAAGTCTTCTTCATGATATTCTGATAATAGTAAATCATGAAGTCTGAGGTAATCATGAGAGGTAATTGCTTATCATCTAGACTAGCATAGACAGCATAAAAATCCGTCGCTTGTTTTGCCCAGGGATTATCAATCGTGGCAAAGCCATTATTATTTATTTTATCAAGAACATTATCTAAGCTTAATTTCCGTGAGACGTCATAATAATTCATCACATCCATCTTAATATTAAGCGGCAGTTGATAATCATTCAGCTTCGGCACAATGGCATTATCCGGCGCTTTATAAAAGTCAGCGAAGGATAAGTATTCAATAGCCAGAAGAGAAGAAGAGGCTGTCTCTTGAGTTGAACTAGCGTTATCAGATCCATTTAAATTTGGTAAAGTGGTCGGAACCTGACCGATAGTCGTCGTAGCGGTATCAATTACCGCTGGTGTTTCCGTTTTTGGAGCCATCAGCTTCTTAACGGCCCAGATTATACCCGTCACTAAGGCCACGACCAAGATAATCACGCCGATAATCACGACAATCTTCTTAATTGGCGATTCCGACGGTGCATCCGGTATTCCCGATGAAGCAACCGGAGCCGGAGAACCGAGCTCTGACGAAAGAATGGTTGATGGTTCGGAGAACATAAGCTTATTTTAAATATTTATACTTATTTTTCAAATGCTCATCGTAGCTACGGGCATAGTAAACATTATTATCGCCAGGGGAAGTTAAAAAATAATAATAGTCCGTCGCAATCGGATAAATGGCCGCTTGGATGGCTAGGATACCTGGATTAGCAATCGGTCCTGGCGGCAGGCCGCGGTATTTATAAGTGTTGTAAGGAGAGTCAATCTCTAAATCCTTGCCGGAATGAGCCGGATTATTATCGCCAAAGATATACGTTAAAGTGGCATCAGATTGCAGTCCTTGGCCGATTTCCAGACGGTTCCAAAAAATACCGGAAATAATACGTGCTTCGCGATTATCTCCAGTCGCGTAGTTTAACGGCGCTTCCTTCTCAATGATTGAAGCCATCGTCACTATTTCATAGATACTCTTCCCCTGTTTCTTAATATCTGCTCGCATTTTGTCATCCAGCTTCGAGTCAAAATTACCCAGCATTTTTTCAATCACCTCTGAAATGGTTGAGCTGGCATAAATCCGATAAGTATCCGGATACAGATATCCTTCCAGGCCGTAATATTCAGGCTTGTCCTGTAGAAATGGAAAATCGTTTGACCAGTCGCGGAGCTCCGGCTTTTTTTTATTGTTGCGGTAATCAATCATTGGCCAGCCGGACTCATCCAGAAATTCTTTTTCCGTCCATTTTCCTTCAGCCGCAAAATATTGCCCGATATCCCTAGTGGTCCAGCCCTCTAGGACACGGATAGTTTCCTCAGCGCGCAATTGGGGAGCTGGAGCTGGTTTAGTTTTAGAAAATTTTTCAATCAGACGAACGATAGCTGGCGGCAATTTGCCTTCATTATTAGAGACCAGAGCCTGATAGACAAACCGGATATAAAACAAAGCAATAACCAGCGAAGTGGCAAAGAATATGGCGGCCGCGATGGAAAAGTATTTGACTAATTTCTTCATAATTAAACCTTATTTCGTTTTTTTTCAATTTTTGCCTGCTGTTCTTTCAGGGCGGCCGCATTAGCAATTAATTGTGAGCTGGCTCTGATTTTTCTACCCAAGCCGTCAACCATTTTAATGTCATATTTCTGGCAAAGCGGATATTCCGGGACATCGCCGATGCTGTGGCGATCGCCACCATTAGCAAAGATATTCGGACGAACTTTAATTAATGACTTACACACAGTCTTATCCTTATCGATAGAAACAAAAACTCGATCAACATCGCGCAAGGCTTTAACAATCTTAATACGATCAGCTAAAGGCATAAACGGAACGCTGCCCTTCAAGGCGACCTGAATATCGTTATTAATAATCACGACCAGCTCATCGCCCAGTTTTTTAGCCTTCTGGATCATTTCCAAATGGCCGACATGAAGCGGATTAAAATACCCGGAAACAGCCACAACAACCGACTTTCTAATATCTTGCTTATCAATTTTAGGAGTTTTTTTCATAAAGAAAGAATACGAATTAGATAAGCTTATTATAGCAAAAAAGCAAGCAAAATAAAAATGATTTAAGATGACAATTTATCTTATCCATGTCAAGCTATCGCCAGTTAAAATAATATAGTAAAATAGAGATATAATAATTACATTATGACTATTTTCCACAGCCTGATTTTGGGTATTATCGAAGGGTTGACCGAGTTTATTCCCGTCTCCTCAACCGCTCATTTAATCATCGCGAGCGCCTGGCTAAAAATTCCCGCCACTGACTTTTTAAAGACTTTTACTATTTCCATCCAGCTCGGCGCCATTCTAGCCGTATTAATCCTCTTTTGGAAAAAAATCTGGAGTTCCTGGAATCTGATCTTTAAGATTGGCGCAGCCTTTGCCACCACCTCCATTATCGGCCTAGGGCTGTATAAACTAGTTAAGACTTATCTGATGGAAGACTTACCCCTGATTGCCGGCGCCCTCTTCCTAGGCGGCATCGCTATCATTCTCCTGGAGAGATATCATGCCAAAAAATTATCAGAAATTGATAAGGCCACTGCACCAGTCAACATAGAACTAAAAGCTATCACTTACCAGCAAGCCGTAGCCATTGGGGCTTGCCAGTCGCTAGCCATGGTTCCGGGCGTATCGCGTTCAGCCGCCACCATTCTTGGTGGCCTCAGTCTGGGTATCAGCCGACAAAATATTGTCGAGTTCTCCTTCCTGCTAGCTATTCCAACTATGGCCGCCGCCACCGCTCTCGACTTGCTCAAAAGCCGCGATTTATTAATGAGCCTAACTGGCCAGGAAATATTTATCTGGGCTATCGGTTTTATCACCGCGTTTATAACCGCGATTCTGGGTATAAAATTCTTCTTAAAATTCATCCAAAAAAATAACTTCAGTGCCTTCGGCTGGTACCGAATAGTTCTGGGTATTATTGTTACTGTCTGGCTTTTCTGGAAATAAAAAAGCCGCTATTTAAATAACGGCTAAACAATAAATTAATTCCCACAAACTCCATTGACTAGGGATTATTACGAGCTATTTTACAGGCTTCCGAGGACTACTATGCAAATTATCTAAGCTCCGGTTCAAAATTACCAGATCGACAAACCTAATGGCTTGAATACTAAGCATCAGAATGACGGGCCAGCGATAAGCCCACAGACCTAAATCGGTGAGCAACTTATCGACACTGATAAGCAATATAGCGATTGTCAATAAAGATATAAGGGTTATTCTAAAAACCTTATCTCTTTTTTTATAGCTTCTCACCAGCTTTAGGCCCGAATAAGCTTGCTGAGTTAATTCGAACAGTTTTGCTCCATAACTCTGGTATTTAGTTCGGCTCTCAAGCTCGGACTCCTCAACTTCATTGTCACCCAATTGTTCATTGTCATTCTCTTTCATTACTTACAATATTAGATAAACACTAAATCTATTTCAACCTGATACCCAGGCCGTCATTAACACGTTTCCAAGCAATCAGACTGCGTAGACGCCTAGCCTTTATTCTCAGCGCTACATAAACGACAAGAAGTAGAGCGAGAATAAATATCAGTGGCCAATTCAGAGACCACGCACTAAAGACTGCACTCAGAGCCAGATAAATACTGCTGATAAAGAACATGCAGGCAATAACTATCTGTGATTTATTAATTACCCCGGGCAGCCGCAAATGAGCATTATTAAACCTCTTGGCCGTCAAAATATCCGGCTGGCGAACTTTCTTTTTCTTCATTCTTACACAAGTTTAATTATGATTATTATTGACTATAAAGAATCATCAAGCGGCGTGACTGACGTTCCTCTGTTCTGTTTATTTAACCGGTGGATATTAGCGTTTAAACCGATTAGCGCGATTATCAGAACAATGACGATTACAGCCAAAAATATGTAAGATCCTGAAATCAATATCTCATTCAGCTGAAACGACTTATCAATCAACCAGATAATTAAGTAAGTGAGCGGAGCGACAGTTGAAACAATTAATAAACACTGGCGGAAATACCTCTTAAAACGATCGAGACTCTCTTTAGATTCTTGGCGCAATTTAATGGACTTTAGATTCGCCTGTTTAACATCTTCATTAGTGAACACATTTGTCTTCATGGTACGAATATTTAGTTATTACTATGTTAAGGGACAATATATCAATTATTATAGCCCTACTTTACGGTATTTGCCCATTTTTGTCAATAAAAAAGCCGCTCTATACTAGGCGGCTATTACTGTAAGTACTCTAGTAAAAGTTAATCTTATCCGATCCTTCTTGAACCATAGAGATGGACTAGATACTTCGAGGTGGCTACTAATATTCCTATTACTGAAACGCTAGCGACGGCGATACCAATTTCATTCAGACACATGCACATATGGGCCTGGGCACCAAACATCAAATCTAGGGCATAAGAACTAATAAATGAGAGTATTCCCAGACAAAATAATATCAGAAATACCATTATCAAGACTTTCCAAAGCTTTTCCATTAAATAAATTATTAAGGTATTATATGAAAAAATTATATAATATTACACATTTTTGTCAATACAAATAAAAAAGGAAGGCTATTACTAGTCCTTCCCTCGCAATTTTGTGACTCTATTTAAAGACTCTTCCATATTTTGTTCATCACCCAAGCACCGCTGACAATTTCCAGAGCTTTTTCAAGCTTTGTAAAGTTAGAAGCAATTGACTGGCGCTGACTTTCCATGACTGAGCTTTCAGTTCTATAATTAGAGAACGTTGAGTAGTCTTTGCCGCATTTGCAGCACTCGTAAGTTTTATTCGGTTCAAGACCAGTTTTATAAGCTCCACAATGGGGACAATTTCCTGTTGCCATGATTATAAGTTATTAATGAATAATTAGATTAACTATAAGTTCGCCTAACTTAGGCGGATTTAATAATTAATCCAATTTAAACAATATTATTAAAGATCTATTGATAAATTAAATATATCATATTTAAGTATAATTGTCAAGTAATAGGCAATAATCGAAGTAATATAGCTATAAAAAAGGCCGTTGTAGTAACGGCCTTTCATTATTCTTACTATGTCTTATTCTTTAACCGGAGGAGCGATAAAACCCTTAACTTGAGCTCTACCGTTAAATGACTGAATAGCAGTATTAGCTAATGTCATTAAATTATCAAGCTGCTCCTGGCCGGCTGCAGAAATTATCACGTAAAATGGACTTTCCTGGGTGAACCGTTTTCCAAGCCCATGATCACCTAGAGCAATATTCGTTAATGCATTAATTTCAGTAACGACATATTCGTCACTCAAACCTAAGCCTGGAGCATCAGTGCGAAAAGATGCCGGAAAGCCGTCTAGATAAGCGGAATTGAAACATAAAGTGCCGTCAACTACTAAAGCTCGGCCATCATGAACTGGGCTTCGGAATTTTTCCTTGGTTACCTTTTCATAAACATTGCCGGTTTCTTTAGCTAACTTTTCCGCATCAGAATAACCGAAAGAATCACTGTCATTCTCATGAGGATGAGCTAATTTAGCCGCTCCGCAGCCCTCATGTCCGGTAATCTTAATATTCTTACCAGCTAAAGCTTTTTCTAAAATAGCTTTATCAGCAGCACTTAATAATAAGCCTTCCCCAGCCAAGGCAACTTTAACACCCTTAACTGAGTCTCCGGTCTTAACGCGTTCATCAGAACATTCAAAGCAGCAATTAGGATTATTTAAAAGAGATTCTTGGCTGAACGCCTCTTTGAATCCAGTCATTGCCTCCAATAAATCTTCAATGTTTTTACCGGCTTTCAGACCTTCAATTAAAGGATGGCGGCTAGATTTTTCCCAAGCCGCGTCAAATAAAGATTCATCATGCTGGTCGTGTTTATTATCTCCGTGCTCATGTCCGGCCGGACGTTCGTGATGATCAGCTTGAAAATCAGCCTTCTCTTGAACCTGGATTTCTTCACCAAGTATGATTGCTTCATCAGCTACTTCATCGATCAATTCTTCTTTCATGTTCTTCATATTGATATTTTCAAAGTTAGACATAAAATATTTACAAGGTACTATATATAATCATTAATTATTTCTGATTTATTCCCTTCAGCCTCCGCCAGCGGTTAACCGCGTGCAACCTAGCCATTTCTTTTTCAATCTTAGCGGCCATGGCGGCAAACTGGACGTCATCAATATTATGAGCTTCTTCCTTAAGCTTCTCGGCCCGTAGATGCGCTTGTTTAACACGCTCTTCGTCAAGCTCTTCCGCTCGCTCGGCAGTGTCTGCTAAAATAACTACCTTATCTTTCATAACTTCAATAAACCCTCCGGAAACAGAAATGACTTCTAAAGTATTATCAGCTAATTTTATTTCCATAACGCCGGGTTTCAGAACTGAAACCAAGGGGATATGATCAGGTAGAATAGTAATTTCCCCGCTGGTCGTTGGGACGCTAATCTGCATGATGTCCTGAGACAGAACTATCCGCTCCGGAGTCACGATTTCAAATTTAATTATTTTCGTTGCCATAGGTTTATTATCCAAAATCACTAAAAGAGCTTCTTATTCCTTTACAACTTCTTCAATACCGCCGATCATATAGAAATCATCCTCACTCTTATCATCATACTTACCATCCAGAATTTCTTTAAAGCTGCGGACAGTATCGGCCAGCTTAACGTACTTACCAGAACGCCCGGTAAACTGTTCAGCCACAAAGAAAGGTTGAGATAAGAATTTCTGAATCTTTCTAGCGCGAGCCACGATTACCTTGTCTTCCACTGATAATTCTTCCATGCCCAAAATAGCGATGATATCCTGTAAGTCCTTATAGCGCTGCAAAATTTTCTGCACGCCACGGGCAGTTTCATAATGATCAAGCCCTACAATCTTCGGATCTAAAATAGTTGAAGATGAGTCTAAAGGATCAACAGCCGGATAAATACCCAATTCAGACAAGGAGCGAGATAAAACAACGGTGGAGTCTAAGTGACCAAAAGTAGTGGCAGGGGCTGGATCAGTTAAATCGTCAGCTGGTACGTAAACTGCTTGAATGGAAGTAATGGAGCCGTTCTTAGTAGAAGTAATACGCTCCTGAAGTTCACCCATTTCCGAAGCCAAAGTCGGCTGATAGCCTACCGCGGAAGGCATGCGGCCTAACAGCGCCGATACTTCAGAGCCGGCCTGAGTGAAACGGAAAATATTATCCACGAAGAATAAAACATCCTGGTGCTTTTCGTCACGGAAATATTCAGCGATGGAAAGACCTGATAAAGCGACGCGAGCACGAGAACCAGGTGGTTCATTCATTTGACCGAAAACCATAGACACTTTATCGATAACGCCGGACTCTTTAAATTCGTTATATAAATCGTTACCTTCGCGAGTTCTTTCGCCGACACCGGCAAAGACTGAATAACCGCCGTGCTCGGAAGCGATATTATGGATTAATTCTTGAATGATAACTGTCTTACCGACACCGGCGCCTCCGAATAAACCAACTTTTCCGCCCTTAACAATCGGACAGATAAGATCGATAACCTTAATACCGGTTTCTAAAATTTCTGTGCTGGTAGACTGATCGACAAACTTAGGCGCTGGGCGGTGAATCGGATATTTCATTTCAGTCTTCACTGCTTCTCCGCCATCGACGACGTCGCCTAAAACATTAAAGATACGGCCAAGTGTTTCCACGCCGACCGGTACGGAAATAGCCGCGCCAGTATCAGTCGCTTGATCGCCGCGCTTCAAACCATCGGTTGAGCCCATGGCCACGCAACGAACAACATTGGAGCCGATATGCTGTTCAACTTCAAGAGTTAAAATGGAACCGTTTAGTTCAATCGTTAAAGCGTTATAGATTTCCGGCAGCTTATCTGCAAAATAGACATCGACGACGACGCCGATGACCTGCTTGATGACACCTTCATTTTTCTGTTTGTCTCTCATATTATTTAAATTATTTATTCTGCTAAGGCATTCGCACCGGCCGAGATTTCCGCAATTTCTGCGGTAATACCAGCCTGGCGAGCTTTATTGTAAAATAGTGTTAATTCGTTAACCATGTCATTGGCCGCCTCAGTCGCCTGGTGCATGGCGGTCATCCGAGCGCTATGCTCAGAAGCATTAGCCTCTAAGAAGGCTTGGAACAATTGAATCTCAAGCAATCTCGGAATCATCGTATCTAGAACTTCACGCGGGGACGGTTCAAAGGTATATTCAATAACCCCATTATCTTGATTATTGGCTGGCTCCGGAGCTTCATTGTGGACATCAATATGAACAGAACCTAAACTGGTTTCGTTCTTTTCAACTTCCACCGGCAATAATTGCTTGACGCGAGGGATCTGCTTAGCCGGATTAACAAAATCAGTATAGGCTACAAAAATTTTATCATATTTTCCGCTCAGGTAATCACCTATCGCCATCTTAATGATCGGATAAATATCGCTAGCTTCACTAAGTACGTCACTCTTTTCAAACTCAGCAATCACAGAATGCCCGCGCTGATGAACCGTGCCGCCTTTCTTGCCAGCCAAGATAAAGTCTGTCTTAACACCGGCATGTTTTTTCAAGGACAACTCAGCCTTAGCGATAATGGCAGAATTATAACCGCCGCACATGCCGCGGTTAGAAGTAACGAGAATGACGGCAGCCGTCTTGATTTCCGCCCGCGGAGATAAAAGAGGATGGGAGATTTCACTGCTCGCCGCTTCTAGAGATGCCAAACGCAAAATCGTTTCCCAGCTTAAATTTGCATAAGCTCGGGTCTTGAGCACTGCTTCAATTGCTTTCCTCATCTTCGCCGCTGCTACCATCTCCATCGCTTTCGTGATTTTTTTGGTGCTGGTGACGGACTTGATGCGGCGGGAAATTTCTTTGGTCTGGGCCATATTATTGATTGAACCATATTTTATCGCTTAGATGATTTCTGTGGAAAAAAATAATTTTATTAATTTTTCCTTTACGAAATCATTTGCGCTCCAAAATATGTTTCAATCCGTTACTTATTTTATAAGATAGTCAACAGTCGCCTTATAATCTTCAATCAATTTCTTAATTCCCTTCTCAACTTCTTCATTGATTTCTTTAACAGTGTCGATCAACTTCAGAGCCGCATCATTTAAATCAGCGTATTTATATAAGCCAGCTTCAAATTCACGAATCTTCTCTACCGGAACATTATCCATGAAGCCGTTAATCAAAGCGTAGTAGCAAACAACCTGCTTAGCAACTGATAATGGCTGGTACTGATCTTGCTTGAAGACTTCATACAAACGTTTGCCTCTCTCCAGCTTCTTCTGGGTTTCAGAATCAAGGTCAGAGCCGAACTGGGCAAAAGCGGCCAGTTCGCGGTATTGAGCCGCTTCTAAACGCATCTTACCAGCTACTTTCTTCATAGCCTTAATCTGAGCGGAAGAGCCGACGCGGGAAACTGACAAGCCGGCGTTAACAGCCGGACGATTGCCTTTATAGAATAAGTCTGGTTCCAAGAAAATCTGACCATCGGTAATGGAAATAACGTTAGTCGGAATATAGGCGGATAAGTCTCCAGCTTGGGTTTCAATGATTGGTAAAGCGGTAATAGAACCGCCGCCAAAATCCTTGTTTAATTTGCAAGCACGTTCCAATAAACGGGAATGGAGATAGAAGACATCGCCAGGATAAGCTTCACGACCCGGTGGGCGACGGAGCAATAAGGAAATTTCACGGTAAGAAACAGCATGTTTAGATAAATCATCATAAATAATCAAAACATCCTCACCCTTATCGCAGAAGTACTCAGCCATGGCGCAACCGGCATAAGGAGCAATATACAGCAAAGAAGCAGGAGTGGAAGCGCCAGCTAAAACGACCGTAGTGTAAGCCATAGCGCCAGCCTCAGTTAGTTTAGTAACAATATTGGCCACCTTGGATTCCTTCTGACCGATAGCCACATAAATACATTTCATGTTCTGGCCTTTCTGATTGATAATGGTATCAACTGCTAAAGCGGTCTTCCCTAATTGGCGGTCACCAATAATAAGTTCTCTCTGGCCACGACCAATCGGAATCATGGCGTCAATAGCCTTAACACCGGTTTGAACAGGCTCTTTGACAGGAGCGCGAGTAATAACGCCCGGAGCGATTTTTTCTACCGGATAGAATTTAGTTGTTTCAATCTTACCCTTGCCGTCCATCGGTTCGCCCAATGGATTAACCACGCGGCCAATCATATTTTCACCGACCGGAACTTCCAAAATTCTCTTAGTAGCAATAACCTCGTCACCTTCCTTAATGGCGGTGTAGTCTCCGAGAATGATAGCGCCAACCTGGTTTTCTTCGAGATTCAAAGCCACGCCGGTAACTTCAACGGTTTCAGTCTTAAAGATTAAAATTTCGCTCATCATCGCTTCAGCCAAACCGGAGACGAGAGCAATACCGTCGGAAACCTTCAAAACTTTTCCGACTGATTTTTCGCTCACCTCAGCTTTGAATCCGGATATTTCCGCTTTCAGTTGATCGACGATGAAATCCTTTGTAGTTGACATACGTTTATACTAAAATATTTTAACTAATTACTAATCTTATTTTTTAAATTATCCAGGCTATTCTTCAGGCTACCGTCAAGCACTTTACTGCCGTACCGGAGAACGAATCCGCCAATCAGCCCCTTATCAATCTTCTCTGCCAAGGAAACGCTCTGAGCTCCAGTCCTAGCTTTCAGATATTCAACTACATCCTGACGAGCAGCCTTATCTAATTCCCGGGCGCTAGATAAAGTGGCGGCCACTTCCCCATTAGCGGTATTCCAAAGATCATTAAAGACGGCAATAATCGCCTCTTCTTTATTCAGATCATGATTCCGATCTAAAATGGCAGCGAAATTTTTACAAATCTCTTTAGCCTCCTGATCGGACTTACCGACAACAGAGTCATATAAGCTTTGAGCGTATTGTTGTATGGATATCTTCATACTACTTAACTAGCTTCTTGATTAATTCCTTATCCTTATCGGCTGTCATCTTTTCATTCAATAATTTCTCAACCGTCAGAATGACCAGTTCGGCAGTTTCCTTCTTGATTTCTTTCAGTGTTTCCGCCTTCTCGCTGGTTAACTTGGCTTTCTCAGCATTAATGACCTGGCCGATTTCTTCTTTCGCCTTAGCGATTAACTCACCCTTCCTTTCTTCGCCACGCTTATCGGCCTCTTCAATAATCAGGTTAGCCTGTTTCTTAGCCGCTACAATAATCTCATCGCGTTCAGTTTCAGTCAAAGCCAAGCGCTTCTCGATGGCGTCAGCATCTTTTAAGCTCTTATCAATCGTCGCTGTCCGTTCAGTCATCACTTTGACTAAGGGCTTAAAAGCGAAGAAATACAGGACGCAAAAAACGATCGCGAAATTTACGAGCTGGGCGACTAATAACTTAATGTCGACGTGGAAAGTTGAAATTAATGACTCCATATAGATATATGATTAATATGCTTGGTGATTGATAATAATCTAGCGCTTTCTCCCGTCCGCCAGCTGGCGGACAGGAGAAATCCGTCAAAGTATTATTTGATACTGAAAGCGATAACGAGCGCGTAAATAGCGACGGCTTCAGCGAAAGCGGAAACCAAAAGCATCGGCACTAAGATCTTGCCGGCAGCTTCCGGGTTACGACCGATAGCTTCCATAGCTTTTGCACCAATAAGACCGATACCCAAAGCCGGAGCGATGGAGCCCAAACCAATAGCCAGGGCCTTAGCCAACATTACATTTTCCATAATTTTATTAGCCGAACGGGGGAATTTTATTCCCGTCCCGCTTTATTTACATTTTAATTAATGTTCTTCTGCTGTCGTGTTAATAGTCAAATATGTGAGAATTAACATCGCAAAGATAAGCGCCTGAATCAGGCCGACCAGAACTTCCAGAAACATAAACGGAATCGGAACGCCATATGCTAAAATAGCCGACATCGAGGCTAGTAATACTTCCCCGGCAAAAACGTTACCGAATAAACGGAAGGAGAGTGAAGCAATCTTGGCCATTTCACCAATTACTTCAATGATGCCGACGAAAGCTTTAATCGGATTAACCAGAATAACCATCGGATCTTTCTTGATCTTCTTCGGAATTTCCAAGAACGCCTTGATATTAATGAACTTATTCAAATACTTCCACCAGCCGATGGCGAGTACGCCCATGATATGGCTCAGCACTACGCCTAAAGTTGCCAGAGCTAAAGTAGTATTTAAGTCAGCGGTAGCGCCGCGCAAGTATGGAATAAAAATAAGCTGACCATGCTCCTCCACAATCTGACCGATTGAACCGACACCAGGTAATAATCCCATCCAATTATTTATCAGAATGAAAAAGAAGAAAGCCAAAACCACTGGAGCGAACTGCAAAGATTTCTTACGGCTACCGGTAATACCGTCAAAGATACCCAAGAAGCCTTCAATAATCATCTCTAAGCCATTCTGCAGGCCCGTCGGTACTTTCTTGATATTGCGGTTAATGACGATACCGAGAATGACGATAATAACCAAAGCGACGGTTGAGGTCGCCAAGGCGTTAGTAATCTCAAAATGACCGATATGGGCTATCGGTTCGGCGTACAAAGTATTTTCGTGGATAATCTCTTCTCCTGCCATTTTATTGTTGTTTAATTATCTGTTTCTCCGCCGCTTCCTTTTCCTTCTGGGCGGCAAAGTCTTTTTCTATTTTTTTAAATTCTTTTAAGGATGTTCTAACTAGTCCAAAAATGGAAACCATGAAACAGACACCAATTGTGGCTAAATATAGCCAAGGCTCAGTGCCGTAGCGCCTATCCAACCATCTACCCAGGAATAGGCCAATAATGACTGGAAACGCAATCCAGCCTGAAATATTAGCCATTACTTTTAAGGCTAAACTCCAGGTTTCATTTTTCATAAATTTCTATTATTTTAACAACTCAGTTATAACGCAAAAAAACCTAAGTGTCAACCCTCTCAAATTTTAACACTTGGTTGTTTTAGCCCCTAAATCTTAAAGAAATTACGGGCGGTGGCAGTCGTGATTTCCGCCACTTTCTCCAGGTTTATTCCCCGGATATCGGCGATGCGGTTAGCCACATACTGGACGAGCACCGGTTCGTTGCGTTGGCCGCGATATGGCTCTGGAGTCATGTAAGGTGTGTCGGTTTCAATCATCAGCTTATCCAGAGGAATCTTGCGAATAAGATCATCCCATTGCTGACTGAAAGTAATCAGCCCGGTAAATGAAATTATTAAGCCGAGTCGGAAATATTTCCAGGCCAAATCCTCGTCTCCGGGAAAACAATGAATAACACCCCAAGGACGATCAGACTTAATTAAATGACCGTATTCTTTTTTGAATTCAGTCAGGATGACAAGCAAATCGTCGTGCGCTTGGCGGCAATGGATAATGACCGGTAAATCCAGGCTGCGAGCCAATAATAATTGCTGAGCAAAGACTTCGGCCTGCTTCTTTTTAATTGCCTGCATGTCTTTTGTTGGATCGAGATGATAATAATCCAGGCCGATTTCACCGATGGCAACCACTTTTTCAAACTTAGCTAATTTCTCATAACTGCCGTAATCGAATTCTTCTGCCCGAGCGGTAAAATTAGCATTAGCGCCCTCTTCGCCGGTATCAACCGGCCCTTCTTCAAGATGGACTGGGTGCAGACCGATAGCCGCGTAAACGCCTTTCTCATATTTATTAGCATAAGTGAGAGCGCGGCTCGATGTTTTCATTTCAGAGCCGACCAGTACCATCCAGGTATTATTATCCAAAGACCGGCGAATCACCTCATCGGCGTCGTCTTTGAAAGCGGCAAAATTTACATGGGCATGAGTATCGATAAACATAGGTATATTTTAGCAAATTGTGATTAGATATCCAATTCCGCCAAGAGCTGCGCTTTTTTCTTATTCAAGCCTTTAGGAATCTCTACCACGACCCGGATATATTGGTCGCCGATACCGCGGTTATTCAATTTAGTAACCCCCTTCTCCTTGAGTTTGAAGACAGTACCAGACTGCGTTCCTTCCGGAATCTTCAGGTTAAACTCGCCATGAATGGTATCGACAGAGATCTTATCACCCAGAATGGCTTGCTTGATACTGATGGTTTCTTCAGTCCTGATGTCATACCCCTCACGGATAAATTTCTTATGGTCCTTAACGCTGACCCGTAAGAACAGGTCGCCAGCCGGAGCACCCTTTTCGCCAGCTTCGCCTTGCCCGGATAACCTAATTGATTCCCCGTTATTAATTCCGGCCGGGATCTTAACCTTGAAGCTGACATGCTCATGACTCACGCCACTGCCCTCGCACTTCGTGCATTTCTTGGAATATATTTTTCCTTCGCCACTGCAAGACTGGCAAGGTGATTGCGTCTGAATATTACCAAGAATAGTTCGCTGAATGCGGCTAACTTGACCCGAGCCGTGACAGGTCGTGCAAGTATCAACTTTAGCACCCGGTTCAGCGCCATTACCCTTGCAATGATTACAGGTGACATTTTTAGAAAAGCTGATTTCCTTCTCCAAACCAAAAGCCGCTTCCAAAAATTCTAAATTAATTTTCATTTCTAAATCACGGCCGCGAGATTGTTTTCTAGATCCACCGCGACTGCTATTACCACCAAAACCGAAGATATCTCCGAAACCACCAAACATTTCTCCCAAGTCTTCAAAATCAAAACCCTGGCCACCGCCCTGAAAGCCGCCATAACCAGCACCATAGCCGCCGGCACCGCCCGCTTGACCGTTTTGGTAAGCAGAGCCAAATTGATCATACTGTTTCCGTTTGTCAGGATTACCAAGCACCTGATTCGCTTCATTCAGTTCTTTGAATTTTTCAGCATCACCGCCTTTATCGGGATGGTGTTCATGAGCTTTCTTACGAAAAGCCGTTTTAATCTCATCTTGAGAGGCGCTCTTATCGACGCCTAAGATATTGTAATAGTCTTTGGACATAGTTTATTTAATTCTTAACAAATCGCCCCTTTCGCCGGTAGGCGGATAAATGAAGAGGCGATCTATAAGAGTTAAATTATTTCTTTTCTTCAACCTCTCCTTCAACTACATTTTCGTCCTTCTTGGCTTCGCCAGCTTCAGCCCCGGCCTCAGTAGTGCTAGCCTGTTCGGCTCCTGGAGCACCGGCCCCCGGTTGCTGATACATAGCGGCACCGATGCGCTGCGCGATGGTGTTAATTTCCTCCATCTTCTTTTTCATGTCATCAAGATTACCGGAATCTTTAGCGGCCTTCAGTTCAGCATTCTTATCTTCCAGTTCTTTCTTATCCTCTGGCTTCATCTTGTCGCCGGATTCCTTGATCATCTTTTCCATAGTGAAACCGACGGCATCAGCCTGATTCTTGATTTCTACTTCTTCCTTCTTTTTCTTATCCTCTTCAGAATGCATTTCTGCCTCCTTCTTCATTTTCTCGATTTCTTCTTTAGATAAGCCGGAAGAAGCGGTAATGGTAATTTTCTGCTGTTTGCCGGTTGCCTTGTCCGTTGCAGAAACATTTAAAATACCGTTAGCATCTAAATCAAATTTAACTTCAACCTGCGGAACTCCGCGCGGAGCAGACGGAATACCGTCTAAAGTGAAGTGGCCTAAAGTCTTATTATCGCTCGCCATCGGGCGTTCGCCTTGGACGATATGAATTTCTACAGCAGTTTGACCATCAGCGGCTGTCGAGAAAACCTGGGACTTAGAAGTAGGGATAGTAGTATTTCTTTCAATCAGCGGAGTAGCCACACCGCCTAAAGTTTCGATGCCTAAAGTCAACGGGGTAACGTCAAGTAATAAGACATCTTTGACGTCGCCTTGTAAAACACCGGCCTGAACCGCGGCGCCTAAAGCCACTACTTCGTCAGGGTTAACGCTTAAGTTTGGCTCTTTACCGAAGAACTCCTTAACCTTCTGTAGCACTAAAGGCATACGGGTCATGCCGCCAACCATCACGACTTCATTAATTTCGTTTAATTGAAAACCGGAATCAGCCAAGGCCTTTTTGCATGGCTCAATAGTTTTTTCAACAAGATCCATCACTAAAGATTCTAACTTGGCGCGGGATATTTTCATCACTAAATGTTTCGGACCGTTAGCATCAGTGGTAATAAAGGGCTGATTGATTTCAGTTTCTTGAGCGGTTGATAATTCAATCTTGGCTTTTTCGGCAGACTCCTTAATGCGTTGCAAAGCCAAAGTATCCTTAGATAAATCGATGCCCTGGTCTTTCTTAAATTCTTCAATAATCCAGTTAATAATGCGCTGGTCAAAATCTTCGCCGCCCAAATGAGTATCACCGTTAGTGGCTTTTACTTCAACCGTATCAGCGGAAATATCCAGTACGGAAACATCGAAAGTGCCGCCGCCTAAATCATAAACGACAATCTTCTGGCCCTGCTTTTTATCAAAGCCATAAGCTAAGGCAGCCGCGGTCGGCTCATTAATAATACGCTTCACGTCGAGACCGGCAATCGTACCAGCATCCTTAGTGGCCTGGCGCTGCGCATCATTAAAATAGGCAGGCACCGTAATGATGGCCTCGGTAATCTTCTCACCAGTCTTTGCTTCAGCGTCAGCCTTAAGCTTAGTCAGGATCATGGCAGAAATTTCCTCAGGAGAATAATCTTTATCTCCCATTTTTACCTTCACACCTTCTCCGGACTGCACGATCTTATATGGCACAGTCTTTAAATCACGCTGCACTTCGTCTTCAGAAAAATGACGGCCGATTAAACGCTTCACGGCGTAAACAGTGTTCTCTGGATTAATAACAGCTTGACGCTTAGCGGACTGGCCGACAATGCGTTCGTTGTTTTTTGACATCGCGATGATCGACGGAGTCGTGCGATTGCCTTCGATGTTCTCCAAGATCTTCGGAGCGCCGCCTTCCATGATCGCCATGGCGCAATTGGTCGTTCCCTGATCGATTCCTAGAATTTTTGACATATGATTTTTTTAACTTAATAAATGATTATAAATTTAAATTATTACCTCATCCCTAGCACTGTATCAGGGCTAGTCTCAGGTAACAATTATTTCTGCTTAGCGAATATCTTAATGGTCTTAGGCTTAATTTCCGGAGCCTTAGGAATAGTCACCTTGAGCATGCCCTCGTCGTTGACCGCCACCGCCATATCGCCGTCGACTTTCGTCGGCAACGGGATTGATCTAAAGAAAGAACCACGGCGGATCTCTTTGCGATAATAGTTTTTATCCTCAACCTCACTCTTCTTCTCACTCTCCCCTTTAATAGTCAGGACGTTATTCTCAATGGAGATGTCGACTTTCTCCGGATCAATACCGCCCAGCTGGGTTTCCACCACGACATTGTCCTTGTCTTCATACATGTCGATGGCTGGCGTAAACCCGAATTGATTACCGCGTACGGCCGGTGTCATATCTGACATTACTTTCTCCATGTCATCAAACTCGGAGAAGAATGGCGTCCATTTGATTAGTGACATAAATTATAGATATCCTCTGGTAAAACTTGATAATAACCAAGTAAAGACAAGAGGAAAAATTAATGATTTTAACCGACAATAACTTTGGCTGGCCGAATAACCTTGCCTCGAAGCTTGTAACCGGAAGCAATTTCCTGTTTGACAATATCGCCTTGGCCATCGAGCGCTTCCATTAAATCATGGTCAAACGGCTCGCCCACTGTTTTTATTTCTTCTACGCCTTTTGCTTCCAATAAATCCTTAAATTGCTTTAAGACATAACCGACGCCGACCGCCCAGGGGTTCTTCGCTTCTGCTTCGCTTAGGCCGGCAATAGACATTTTTAAATGATCATAAATCGGCAAGAGATCTTGCAAGAAATCAGAGATAGCGTATTTTACAAAATCTTCCCTATCTTTGGCGGTAGTTTTTAAAAGGTTCTGATAGTCCGCTAAAGCGCGCAGGTATTTTTGTTCGCCGCTTTCAATCTCTTCATCACGGATAAATTCAAAGCGCGGCTGCTTATTACCCTCTACCTCAACCTCCTCAATGAATGCTTCTTTTGAGCGAGTCCAAATTTTATGCTCGTCAGAGATATCTTGATATACGACCAAGTCAGCTTGAGACTCAGAATCTTTAGCTTCATTTAAGATGCGGTACTCATTGCCCTTATAATGGTGATAGACGCCTTTTTTTATTTCTTCACTCATAATGTTTATGCAAATTTCTTTTTAATAAATTCCGCCAGAGCCAGGTTCTTTTCATAGTCCATGCGCATCGGTCCGAGAATGCCTAAGACGCCGCTCTGATTATTATGCTTATACTTAACGACGACAGCACTGAGAAAGTTTCCAAAGGGATTTTTAGAACCGATCAAAACTTGTTCCCCGTCCTCTAAATTTTCAAAGATTTCGTCAATTATCTCTTCCAGTCTATCTATGATTCCGGAGACATCGCAGACAGCGTTCACTTGGCGGAACTCCGGCTGGGAAAAGAGATTGCTCAGTCCGGTATAATACAAATCGTTCTTATGGAAGGCCCAGAAGACGGCGGCGCTCGATAATTCGGCAATAGTTTTGGCAGTCAGTTTACGAGCAACCTCGTCGTCTCCGAAAATCTTTTCTAAAAGTTTATCTTCGGAATCGCGCAGCCCCTTCTTTTTTTTTGCGTCCCTTAGGCCAGCGATAAATAATTCATAGGCCGCCTCAGTCGGAATACGTCCAGAAGAGGTATGCGGCTGATAGATATAGCCCTCATCTTCGAGTTCCATCATTTCATTCCTGACCGTCGCCGGAGAGATATCCAAATTATATTTTTCGACCAGCGCGCCAGAAGAAACCGGCGTCGCGGTTTTCACATATTCCTGGATAATCGTGTCTAGAATAAATTTTTTACGGTCGGAAATCATATAAACCCATTATAAACAAAATTAGCACTCAAGTCAAGAGAGTGCTAATTACAAAAAAATCGATAAATATGGCCGGTCCGCGACTAAATACCCAAGTCTTGTTTCAACTGGTTATTAAAACGTAATTGGTCCGCGTCCAGCATTAAGGAAGAGTTAAAGCCTTTTGAGGCCCGGTAAATAATGGAGTAATTCCTGGCTGGATAATTATTCAAGAAGCAGTCGGAGATTAAATGAACAGTCGCTCCCAAGGTCAGGGCCATTAGGAAAACCTTAAGAGTCTGGCGACGACGGAATATGTAAATAATGATTATCATAACCGGAATATATTCCCAAGCATGAAAAATTGAGAGAGTGCGGTTACTGAGCAAGAATTGGCGTCCCTGAAAAAAATACGTGAAATTGAAGCGGAGCCCGAAAGTAAAAAAATATTCCAAGACGTGGTCCAGATCAATCAGGAATCCGCCCATAATACCGGCGATTACACCAACATTAATCTTATGATAATGTTTGCCGACTAAAAATCCGGCCAGAACTGCCAAGATAAAATGGATGGATAAATGAATAACTAAAGGGATATGCATATATTATAAAGTTTATTTATTTCCTCCCACTATAATACCAATTCAAAATGTCTTTGGCGATGGGCACAGCAATGGCACTGCCCTCAACACCCTCTTCAACCAGCACAGTAATCGCCACCTCCGGATTATCATACGGAGCAAAGCCGATAAACCAGGCATGCGGCGCTTTCTTAGATGACCATTGAGCGGTTCCTGTTTTGCCGGCCGCTTCAACCGGCAAGGCGGCCATTGACCGGGCGCTGCCTAAAGTCACGGTTTCGCGCATACCGGCGCGGACAATCTCCATATTCTCCGGAGAAATAAAATTACGGCGCACAATTTGCGGCGCAACTTCCCTAACCACTCGGTTATCTTTCTCTAATATCTTAGCTACTAAGTGAGGTACATACAGCGTACCGCCGTTAGCGAGCGCCGCCGTATAATTTGCCACCTGCAATGGGGTCACTAAAACATCTCCCTGACCAATAGCGAAATGATAGGTGTCGCCGATATACCAAGGTTCGTCTTTAACCTCTTCTTTCCATTTAACGGTCGGAACAAAACCAGCCTTCTCACCGGGCAAGTCGACGCCTGTTACTTCGCCCAGCCCGAATAAGTGGGAATATTTGATCAACCCTGCGACACCCAAGCCCTGAAAATCACCATAGCCGCCACCGATATAATAAAAAAAGGTGTTAACCGACCAGGCTAGCGCGTCTTTAACATCAACCGTGCCATGACCGCCAGCCTTCCAGTCAGGAAAAACCCATTCGCCAATACGCAAGCCGCCAGTACTAAGAACCGTTGTGGCAGCCGTAATTATATTATCTTGCAAAGCACCGGCCGCAAAGAGCGGCTTAATAGTGGACCCTGACGGAAACTCACCGCTCACCGCTCGATTAAATAAAGGCCGGTTAGGGTCGTTTAAGAAGGCGGAATATTGTTCTTGTCCGATACCGCTGGCGAAAGCGTTGTTATCATAGCCTGGCAAACTGACTAGAGCCAGTATTTCTCCATTACGCGGATCAATAATAATAACGCTGGCTCGATGCAAGCCGGCTTTTTCTAAATAAGCATTTGTCACTTCCTCGGCCTTTTTCTGTAAGCCCATGTCTAAAGATAATTGCAGGTTATAACCATCGCGGGCCGGCTCTTCATTAATAATCTTTTTCTGACGGCCGAGAGCGTCAACTTCAATATTCTTTTTTCCAGGCACACCCTTCAATTCTTTTTCCCAATAATATTCAATACCCATTTTGCCGATATAATCAATCGGGGAATAATCTTTACCCAATTCGGCTAGCTCTTCCGCGTTGATTTTACCGGTATAGCCCAGGAGATGGGAAAAACTACTCGCCCCCAAGATTAGCGGCGTGCTTGAAGAAGTTCCCAGTAAATACTCACGCTTGATTTTATTAGACAAAAAGACGCCCGGCCACTGCGGCAAATCAAGAATAATCGCCATCGCCTTATCATACTCGATATTATCGGCGACAAATAGTGGCTGGTACGACTCTAAGGAACCGATTTTCACCTTTGCCAAAGCATCCTTCAATTGATAAAAAGTGGCATTATCAGCTTCGACTGACATTTTGTCAGACGTTGGGCTTGCTAAGCTCGTCGAAGTGGCCCCGGTCTCAATGATATGGCTTAAGCGGCGCAGCATGTCGTCGCGCACCAGCTCATCTTTCGGTAAATTTATGGGTTTAAAATACAAAACGAAGTTGGCTTTATTGCGGACCAAAGGCTGTAAGTCACGGGTATAAATAATTCCCCGCTTGGCCTCAACGACTTCCGCCCGTAAGCGGTTATTTTCAGACAGCAGACTATAATATTCATATTTATTAACCTGGAGCCAAAAAACTCGAGCAATAATAATAACGAGGGCCAGACAGGCACAGATAATAAAAAGGCGGAGGCGGGCAAATTCAAAGGAACGGCTTACCATGACTTTATGGCCAGCGTCAGCCAAAAAAGATTCCTCCGTCCATTCGGTCTGATAACAGGAATTCTTCATGTCGCCGAAGTTGAATTTCCCTTCCTTAACCAAAAAGACATCCTCTTTGGTTTCCTGTAAGGACTCGATTAAGCGGCTTTTCCGGCGATTTTTGAAGAAGTTAAAACGCATAGCTGTTAAGATTTTAGCCTGGATAGGGGGGAATGGCAAGGTTAGATTGGACAAATTTACTTAATTATTTCATATTTTATTTAATATTTATAATTTATTTATTTTTAATTTATCACCGATACTCTATAATGACAGTAAAGTGAGTTTTGCCAAATATATATTCACTATAGTTATAAACCATATGAAAATCTTATTAGTCGAAGATGACGTCGACATAGTAAACTCCCTACTCCCTTCTCTCAAAGAAGCTGGATATGTCGCCCAGGCAGTGCAGGATGGAGAAGGTGGTCTCTTAGCTGCCCAGACAAATAACTTTGACCTGATATTAATGGATTATAACCTGCCGAAAATGAATGGCCGAGAAGTAATCAAGAATATCCGCCAGCTCGGCTTATCAACCCCCATCATTATGTTGACGGTCCACAGTGAGATTGACGAGAAAGTCGACATGTTAAATATCGGCGCCGATGATTATCTTACCAAGCCGTTTGCCACCACCGAATTATTAGCCAGAATAAGCGCTGTCCTGAGGCGTCCAAAAAAATGGGAAGGCCGCCTGCTCAAAATCAATGACTTAGAGTTAGATCCTGACAAATTTCTGGTGACAAAACGCGGCCGAAGAATATTCTTGTCAGCAAAAGAATTTACTCTATTAGAATATCTTTTACAGCATAAGGGGCTAGTCATGTCACGTCAGGCGATCATGGAGCATGTCTGGGA
>VFKX01000098.1 GCA_009885285.1 Candidatus Falkowiibacteriota bacterium | reverse complement strand
CCCCAATCGTAAACCGCCTATATTATTCTCAAAGCACATTAACTGGCTGTTCACATCATCGCGGCACACATGTCGCAGCAGGCGTGAATAATACCGCATCGTTGCGTGGGAATATGGATCACCTTTTATTGGTCCAAGGACCTCTCTTGTTGGATTGGAGTCGGCGCAAATGGGGCGTCCTGCCTAGGGTTGAAAATTCGGACCTCGGGCCGGTCAACCCCCCAACAATAAGACGATTCAAACAATGGAGTGATACGCATATTGGCGTTGAAGGCGCGGATTCTTGGTGTTTTATTAAATTGCACACCCATGGCGCTCCGGAACGGAACCATTCATCGGTCCTGGGCAAAGAGCGCCATCGTTTTCATGATGAACTACTGCAGTATGCAAAAAAAGAAGGTTTTCGCCTGCACTATGTCAGCGCTCGGGAGATGGTGAACATCATCCACGCAGCGGAGGATGGACACCAAGGCGATGCGGGTCTTTGGCGTAATTATCTATTCGAACCGCCGCCAAACTTGCTACATTAATGAATAAGCAGTCCATTCGAACTTCTTGTAGTAGGCCCCAACTTACTAATTCAAAGCATGAAGAATTCTTCGCGACAAATAAACCCAGAAAAAGTATAGATAAAATATGAATAACACTTGCGCAAATTGCGAGGGCTTGTAAGGGTTAACACAAATGAGGGAAGTCATTCAAAATTTTATATTCATCCAGCCACAAAACTTCATCATTGAGGTTTATATAGCGATGGGATTGGCATACTTTGTGCTCTTGGCCTTGTGTGTTATTGACATACAAACGTCAAAAACAACGTTGTCCTCAAAACTGATATGGACTATTTTTGCAGTTCTAATTCCTGTCTTCGGATTGTATGCCTATACATTTGATTCAATATTTAGGGCGGATCTATCGTTACTCAAAAGATTCGGTTTCGGAGTTTCAAAAGAAAATAGGCAGTAGGGGTAATCAAATAATTCCTCCAATTTAACAATTTTTTCTGGCTGTTGCGACGCCTCAATAATTCGTATGAAATTTAAAAACATGAACTCCGGCAAAAAAATGCCAAACAAATCCATATGCCTTGCAACTTTAGTTGGTTTGTTTGTTCTCTTCGCTGACCAGGGTGGGCAGGCCGCAGAGGATAGTGGCGTGGCCAAACGTGGTGACTACTCATTCATTGCGGAAGATGTCGCTGAAGGTGGGGGGTATTTCCCGACTGGTCAGGAAATAAGAATACTTGCTGACAATTCGGGTCGCTCGGCAGATTACACAAGATCGAGGGGTGATCGGAATGCTTGGACATACTCAGGCCTCTGGCCTGTGCGCCCAGCGGTGGATAATTTCTATCAGCGAAATTCAGGTTTCTATGACCCAGCTGAACGATTTTTAGGTCCCTTCATCAATAATGAAGGTTTGTTAGTTGCGGGCGACTCGGGTCGCGTTTTTTCATTAACCGGCAATTACGGCCTCAGCTTTCTAACGCGTGACGTTTCGCCAGAGCGATCGATGATTAAGGCGGGTCCGTTAACAATTGATTTTTTGGGTATCAATACTTCTGCGTTGTACACAAGTCTTAGCACAGATTTCCCGATAGTGGACCCAGATTCGAGTGGTGCCAGCGGTTGGATTGGAATGGTGGGATTACCCATTCGGGCCTCACTTAGGGTTACGGATACCATTTACTTTCAATTGAGTGGCATGGTGTATTGGCTGCCGCTGGAAAATAAGTTCGGTATTGGATCTGGTCTTGGGTCAAATTGGAACTTGGGGCTCAATTCACAATTTAACTATGAGTTTGAGTGGAAGCATACTAAATTCCGCCTTTATGATTATGTGACATCGGCTGGAAATTTCATGGATATCATTGAAGCCTGGCAAGTTGATGAGATTGATGCAGTTGGCAGATACAGGTTTGGCTCGCCACATATTGATCAGGGAACAGCTGGTCGCGGTTCGTATTGGAATCCGCGATTTGGCGGTGTTAACAACACGATTGGATTCGAGGCGCAGCGCGAGGCGTTTAACGATTGGTGGTTCTACGGGCTGCTTACTCATCAGGATTTTTGGGGCCAGAGTAGTTTTAACCTAGATGACCACGCACACTTAGAAACACTGAATCTAGAACTTAGATATGTGGGTGACGACTATTGGTTTGCGCCTGTTTTAGCATATCAAATGGCTTCACCTGATTATTTTGAAACGCTAAATCATCAGTTCACCGCACGTTTTGCGGGACGATTTACGGAATATACAAGTGGATGGGCTTCTGTGGGATACCTTACACAAACTGGAAGCGAGGATAGCGAATTAGATACATTGTTATATGAACTTGGGATTAACCACGATCTTACCGAGTACACCAAGCAATCTTTATCAGGTGGCCGGGCTCAAACTTTCAGTCCTAATTTGGAGCAAATTGTCGCAGATTATGTCAGATACACTATGAGCCATGCTTTTGGCCCGCGTCTAGCAGCACATCTCCACGGTCAATATTCTAAGGGGAGGCAATATGGTAGATTTAACCTGGAGTCAGAAACTTATCAGGTTGGTATTCATGCTAATTATGCATTGGATCCGGAAACAAATTTAGTTATCGGCAGCACCTATGCACTGAGCCACATGCCGAATAATGCATCGGATATGGAGACTTGGCTACACTTTGCAAGCTTACAACGTCCAATTAGAGGTCGTCTTAACTCAAGTGCTACCTACCAGTATAGTGAACAATATGGTGGCGCTGGCGCAAGTTTCACAGAACACATGCTGTTACTCTCTCTCAATCTCGTATTCTAAATCATCGCTAACATTAAATTCTTTAGTCATATGAAAACTAAAATCAAAACAATGAATAACAAACAGATATCGCTGGTTCAGTTAATTTTAGTTGCAGCGTTGACAACAACACTGACTGCAACAGCGCAGACAGGCAACGATAAAACGGTTGCGACTGATCGCGGAGGCAGAACACGTGGTATTGAAACGAACAATGATCTTCCAGGTGACTTCCATCCATACTATGGACAAAAATTAAATCGTTATCGTGATTTAGATCGTCGCATCGCGAAGTTGGACATGGATGCTGATATTAATTTGGATGGTGTGATTCGTCAGAATGATCCCCGTGATCAGGGTGCATTCGAACAGACACCTCCTGGGTTGATTATCGGCAAGCAGGAAATGAGCAAGATTTTCATTGATATTATGCCTTACCGAGTTGATTTCCAGGGCTTTGCCGTTGTTTCACTAGAGGTTACAGGCTTAAATCGTGGCACCCAGTCCGGCAACTTCGCATCTTTTGAAGAGGAGCAGGCGTCTGTCGGAAGAATTAAAGTTTGGAGAGATATCGATCGCAAGCAGCTGCTCTTAGACTCTGGTGATCCATCAAAACGTTCGGTCGAATTTGTTGTTCCTGCCATGCGCTACCCTGCAAATCTTCCTACCATCATCCCACGCACAGTTTATATTGAGGGGGTTAAGTCTTCCGGGAAATATTTGGGAGACCTCAGATTGTTAGCTGTTGTCAGTCACCGCTATAGCGAACTCCCCGAGCCTGGAGTCACTGCTGCTGCACTGGCCTTCGATGGAAAGAATGCTGATAAAGAAGTCGTTGCTGCACAAGCTGCGCCATCACCCATTCTGAAAAGGTTCCGCACCTCTTTTGATCATATTTTAGTAACGGTTGAGGACGAACCTTCACACAAAGAATTTGTTAATGCCAATGCTGAAAAAGTTTGGGTTGATCTACGTAAATAATCAAATTTACTTGATTTTGTTGCCCTATTACAATAGTTGGCAACAATAAAAATGAGGTCGTTAGGCACAAGCCGCGACCTCAATTTGTTTTATCACATTCACAATTTATACTTTTGAAAAACGACTTAAGTTTCAAAATCTCGAGATTATTCATCTCGCTATTCTTTGCTATTGGATTTGCATGCTGCTCCAGCTCGCTACCTATAGAAAATCCTAATTCTTCGGACTATTTGCCTTTTACCGTAGTTGAGCAGCCTGTGACGAGTGAAACTCTTTTGAAGCCAGGTGACCAAGTTGAAATTTTCGTAACAGAAGACGTAAGTTTCAACGGCACGTATGCGATTCGAAAGGAGGGGCATATTATTTTTCCAACTTTCGGACGATTCCAGCTTGCGGGGCTACGCCCGAAAGAAGCTGAGCAAAAACTTAAATTAGAACTACAGAAAGGTAAATTAAGGGTCGCAACAGTGATTCTTGATCGAATGATTGAAATTGTTCCTCCCGAAAAGGATTTGAGAAATAAATTGGTTGTCTATTTAACGGGTAAAGTTCTTCAGCCAGGGCAACACACGCTTACCAGTATAGGCGGCAAAGGCCTCGGTGTGTATGAAGCGATAATGATTTCCGGAGGATTTGCTCGTTTTGCTGACCCTCGGAAATGCTATGTTGTCAGAGCAAGCACTTCAAACGGCATCAAACGGAAGTTGTCTCTTAATCTTCTAGATATCTCAGAAGGCAAAAAGCCTGATATGCCGATTTACCCAGGGGACGTTGTTGTTGTTCCTGAAAAAGTGTTTGGATTTTGAGCGGCGGTATCTAAAATTCAAGCGATACTGAGAATAAAATTTCGAAAATTATCCGCCATTAATTACATTAATGTCATTACCAATTCCAAATAAAATATCAAAAACGGCTTCTGAAATACTTCCACTTATCCTGGAATATGTCAAATACCTGAAGCTCATGACTATTCTTGTTCTTTTAGGATGTCTCACGGGCCTTATTTACTTTGTTTTTTCGCCTGCTGTCTATGAATCAAGATCCATTGTGGATTTAAAAATATTTGCATTGCCGATTGCTACTGATGGTCTCGATCCGCGCCGACTGAATAGAAGCCTTATGGAACAATTAAACTCACGGCAGATGATAGCATCTACAGCTCATGCCATGGGTATTGGCAAGCCAACTGATAGTTTTGAGGATTTACGGAGAAAAAAACTTCGTAAAGTTTCAGTAAGTATGCTGGATTACGCAACTATCCAAATTTCGGTTTTTTCTGAAGAGCCTGAGATAGTTCGTGAGTTCCCAAAAGCGCTGGTTCAGCATTGGGAGTCTTACCAGAGTGAACTCAAGCTCGCGTTTATGGATGTTGCAGTAACCAAATATAAAAATGAATTAGACCAACTGAGGGCTAAAATTGACCAAAAATTGAAGCAAGATGCTGGTTTTGTTAAGGAAAACTCGATTGCCCAGGTTCTGATCGAGCAAAATGCGCTTGCACAGGTTCCAATTGATTTATTGAGAGTTCAATATCGTCTGAAGCGTTATGTTGAGGTTGGAAATATGATTAAATCTAGATTGCCTAGTTTGCCACCACTAGAAGAGCTGTCCCTGATATCTTTAGTGAAGCAATCTGCGCTAGATCGAGATCCTGTTGGTAGTATAATGGCTACTGGAGATATTAAAGATCGCCTTATTGGTCCTATCACCGGAACTTCGCAACTACCTCAAACGGTTGTTGTTCAGCCATCAACAGTGACAGGATTGAATTCGTGGCAGCAAATTGAGAAAGATTTACGTTTGGCAGATTTGGAATACGCTGAGTCTTCGAGAACTTTTCTCGATAATCATCCTAAAATTATTCAGATTAAAGATCGTATTCGAAACCTTAGTGATGGGCTTAACGCGGAATTAGTGATTGAGCGTCAAAAATTCGATATCGAGCAACAGCAATTAGAGGAGGAGTTAAAACAGTTGCAATCAAAAATGCCCGAATATGCAGATTCTACTGAGAAACTTAATAAACTGAAAAGTGACTTTCAACTCACCCAAGAAGGAGATGTAGCCTGGGCGAAGGCCTACACTGATTTGGCCAAAAATCTAACTAGCATGCAATTCGGTGCTGATAAAGATCGTGTGGATTTGCAATTTAAGGGTTACAGTTTGTTGCGTGATGAAGATCCAGTTAGTCCAACTAAATCTAAATTGATGGTCATTGCCTTGGCTCTAGGGTTAGGACTTGCAGTAGGCGTCCCATTTGGATTGGAGCAGTTAGATGACAAGGTACGAGGGCTTGAGGCTGTTGAGCGGGCGACTGGACTGAAGGGACTTGGTGTCATTCCGCACTCACCTCATTTCTTTGTTGAGGAAATCGATCGCCTTCCAGAAACAGAAACAAAGAAACCCAATCAGATTTTAGAGTGTTATCGTGTGTTGCGGGCACAAATGATGCTGGAGATGGCTAATTTAGGGCAACCAGGTAGGGGTAAAGTTATTATGTTAACCAGTTCGCGCCCTTCAGAAGGAAAGAGCCTTACTGCTGGAAACTTAGCTTGGTCTTTTCAGTCCATGGGTTCCAAGACGCTTCTTGTGGATCTAGATTTTCGTCGAGGAAGAGTTCATCGCTTTTTCAAATCGGAACCTGGGCCTGGGTTGTGCCAACTGCTGACAGGTGATAATGATAATTTAGAAATCATTAGACCTACCAAACTTCCCTTGTTGGATTATGTCTCGCGTGGGACAACAATAGCTGGATCATCTGAACTTCTTTGTCGTCTCGGTATTGAAAAAGAGGTCGAGAAATGGAGAGAGATTTACGACTGGATCATCCTAGACAGTCCACCTGTTTTGGGACTTAGCGAGACAACGACCTTACAACGATTTGCTGATACAGTCGTTTTTGTTGTGAGAGCTGAACAGACGCCTATATCAGATTTTAAAAGCGCCTTAACGCAACTTAATAAATCAGGAGCAAGGTTGTGTGGATTCGTTCTCAACGACGTTGATATGAATAAAATGGCGAATCATTACAATTATTACTATTACACCCGCTACTATTATGAGGGTTTGGAGCAGGATTCGATTTAGGT
>VFKX01000077.1 GCA_009885285.1 Candidatus Falkowiibacteriota bacterium | reverse complement strand
CTGTTTTGGGGCTGGATGCAGTGGCGTATTACACGGTCATCATTAGCGTGGCGAGCAAGATATTACAACTGAGCGGAGCCCTGACAAGCACCTTGATGCCAGCAGTCAGCACCTGGATGGCGTCTGGGAATATACAGCGCGTGCGGACGTACTTTCTGAAAGCTACGGCATTACTTTTAGTACTTAATTTTCTAATTGCCAGTGTACTCTTAATCACCTCTGCGCCTTTGTTGCGCTTATGGATGGGGGAGGCGTTTGCCAACCATGCTCTCGCGCCATTTCGGATCTTGATTGTAATCTATGCTTTAATTTCATTGAATGCGCCTGCACATCATATCGCTAACGGCATGGGACTGCCTTGGCTTAACGCTTTAGGTTCTTTGGTCGGCGGTTTTTTAACAATCGGTCTAATTTTGCGCCTAGGAAAAACTTTTGGGTTATTGGGAGTGGCTGCGGCAAATTCTGGTTACTTGTTTATTTTTGTGTTAATTATATTTATGATTATTTATCTTCAAAGATACAGTGCTGAATAGCGCAGCGATGCGATAGGAAATAAAAATTATGCGCAAAAATAAGTTCTTTAACAACCTGTGGGTGTTTATTTCCAGAAACAAATTTGCGAGAACAATATTGTATCCAATACGTATCGCGCGAGCATTCTTTCTCGGCATACCGCAAAAATGGCAAATGAGTATTCTTTCCAATCTCTCAGATTTGCTAGTTGATGATGTGGTAATGCGCGTTGATGAATTTGGCGGTGTATTTTCAATTAGTGGTCGTAGTAGTCTTTTTCAAAGATTGATCATGCACAATTCCTACGAACCCGAATTGGTAAATATTGTAAAGCTGTTGATCGACAAACAAAGAGATGTCATTGACGTAGGGGCAAACATTGGATTTTATACTGTTATGTTTAACAATCTTATTGATGCTGATAGAAGGGTGCTTGCGATAGAACCAACAAGCAAAGCCTTACAAAGACTTCGTAAAAATCTATTGCTCAATCAGGTGGGCGGGAAGGTACTTATCTTTGAGGGAGGGGTCTCTGATACCCAAGGGCTTTTGGAAATTAAAACCGTTGTTGGCAAAGAAGAATACTCTACTCTTGGCGCAATGAATCATCCATCAATTTTTACACAGAAATTTGTGACGGAACCGGTACAGGTAAGCACGCTAGATATTTTAGTAGACAAATACTCACTTGACCCGGGGTTCATAAAAATAGACGTAGAAGGTATGGAGCCGCTGGTTATTAAAGGGATGAAAAATGTCCTCCAAAATTATAGACCGATAGTACTCTTAGAGTGGGATGAATTGATGTTGAAAAGCAATGGTTTTGCGCCCTTCGAAATAATTACTTGGCTGGAAAAATATAAGTACAAAGTGTTTGATCCTCTAGCCCCCTCCTACCCGCCGAAAGGAAATTTGCTGTGTTTGCCTGTGGAACGGGTTAATGATTTTCTTGATCATTTCTGAGTTGATATATGGACCAAAAAGTTTAGTAAATTAAGATCTGATGGACTATTTAGGCTTGCAAGCTCTCATATACTGAAATTAGTTGCAAAACTGCCTTCATAAATCCTTAGCAACTCAAATTAAGACAAGCATATGAAAAAAAATATTACGCAGGAATTTATTGGTTATCAGGTATGAATAATGCTTTTGAGAGAATCGAATGATAAGCCAGCATATTAATTCACGGCAAATGATAAGGGCTTCACGTTGGAATGTCAGCGATTCGATATCTTTCATCGTTGGTCTTTTAGCGTTGTTCTATGTCAATGCGGTCGGTCAACTTTATATATCCGAGATTTTATTAACCCTGCTGGCGCCATTATTATGGCTGCAGAGAGGCCGCGCGCTGCTCAGGAATACTGACGCGAGAAAAATTATGTCCTTTGGGGCATTATGGCTTATTGGTCAGGTACTAACAGACCTAATTCGTCAAACACCGGTGCTTGACCTGGCACGCGGGTGGTCAGGGATCATTGTAATGTTATTCAGTTTCAGCAGTTTATATTTGTTGCTGGGAAATAACCTTCGCCGGATCAAAATTTTCGCCTTTGGATATGTCCTGAGCGGATTACTATCGCTTTTCATTCAGCCGTCACCTTATTTTACAGCCTACCTATGGAAGTTCGGATTTGGAGCGCCGGTGGTTTTGCTCACCTTCCTTTTTGTGATCATGGTCAGCCGCGGTCAAATCAATCGTATGCGGAAGTGGCTTTGGTTGATCATAGCTGTTGGGGCTTTGTCGTTTTATCTGGATGCGCGCTCCCTGGGTGGCATGGTGATCCTAAGTGGCGTGGTTTTATGGCTGCGTACAGCCTCGTTCACTCGAGGAACGCTGGCTCGCTTTCGAGCGTGGAACCTGTTTTTAGTGGGCTTGTTACTTGTAGGGCTTGCATGGGGGCTCTTGGAAGGATATGCTTATTCAGCACAGCAGGGACTGCTCGGGCCCGCTGCCCAGTATAAATTTGAGAGGCAGTATAACGGCAGTGTTTGGGGATTGTTACTGGGCGGGCGTATCGAGATCCTGGCATCCAGCCAGGCTATTTTCGATTCACCCATTATTGGGCACGGTTCCTGGGCGAAGGATGCAAAATATCGTTTCTTTATATATCAACTGGCACAGTTGGGATACCAGGTCAATCCGGCACAATTAGATACTTATGTTAATAGTACCGATCTGATTCCCGCTCATTCACACTTTACTCAAGCCTGGGTCTGGGCTGGACTATTAGGGGCATTATTCTGGGCATGGATTCTGATATTTGTGGGAAGGGTATTTTTCAAGGTAAATGCCACTCCCAACGAATTGTATCCACTGGTCATATATTTCGGGATTGCTTCCATCTGGGATATTCTATTCTCGCCGTTTGGCTCATTAATGCGGCTAATATGGGTTTTGCGTTTCGTGGTATTCCTATCTGTGCGTGCTCAGGCTGAAAAATGAAAGTATCCATTGTTACCATCTCCTACAATCAGGTTCGATATTTAGAACAAGCTATTTGTTCGGTTTTAGAGCAGGATTATCCCAATATCGAGTATATTGTTGTTGATGCTGGAAGCACGGATGGTAGTCGGGAGATTATTGAGAAATACCGTGATCAAATCGATCAAATTATCTTTGAATCCGATGATGGCCCGGCTGATGGTCTAAATAAAGGATTTCAACACGCCAATGGTGATATTTTCGGCTATTTGAACTCGGATGACATACTTCTACCTAACGCCGTTTCACAAATCGCGCAGGCTTTTCACAAAAACTCAGATGCATCAGTTATTAGTGGACATGGCGCGATTATCGATGCAGATGGGCGTATTCGCAAACAAGTATATTCCCATCGGTTCAATTTGAACGCATATGCTTATGGCGTCTGCGTTCTGGTTCAGCAAGCATCCTTTTTTAGGAAAGATGATTTTTTCCGGGTCGGATGTTTTAACCCGTTTAATCGTGTCAGTTGGGACGGAGAATTATGGGCTGACATGGCGTTAAGTGGGGCAAAGTTTAGTCGTCTTCATTCATATTTGGCCAATTTTCGTGTCCATGGAAAGTCGATTACTGGTTCTGGGGAATATCGGATGGAAATACAAAAACAACATGCACGAATATGCCAAAAAATTGGTATCTTCCCCAAAAGTAATCTCAAGCGCAAGATAATCTGGTCACTCAATCGATTATCTGACCCAATAACAACAACGGCACGTTTCCTGGATGGAGTCAAGAATGGATTTTCTGCATAACCTCAAGCAAAGCCTAAGATACCAAGTTGCTCCTTATCCAGATCTTTTTATCCCTATCTATAACTTGTTAGCACCGGATAGGAACCGTGATTTACTAGTTTCCAAAGAAACAGAAATTGTAATTGAAGGCTTTCCACGATCTGGGAATACTTTTGCAGTTGTCGCATTTTTACATGCACAATCAAAGGAAGTAAAAATTGCCCACCATTTGCATGTTGAAGCGCAAATACTGGAGGGGATAAAACGGAGGTTGCCAGTTTTAGTACTGATTCGAGAACCAATTGCCGCAATCCGTTCACTGAGCGTGCGTTATCCAAATATTAGTGTCGATTCTGCTTTAGAACAATATGTCAGGTTTTATACGATTGTTGCAGGAGTTAGTAATAAGGTTGTGATTGCTGACTTTAATGAAATTACGACTAATTTTGGTCAGGTAATCATGCGAGTGAATAAAAAATTTGGCAGGGATTTTTCTGTCTTTGAGCATACTCCCAAAAATGTTGGGAAAGTTTTTCAAGAAATTGAACAAATCAACCAGCTTGTCGATGATGGCAAAGAAACTCACGTCGCGAGGCCCAGTACATTACGGCAAAAAGAATATCAGAATCTAACCATGTCTTTCTCCGTTGCCCTAAAAGAAGAAGCGATGTTGCTATATCAAAATCTGCTTCAGAATCCAGAATTTTGATTATTACGCAACACTGAGAGGACTGAACTCATTGTCAATGAAGATTATTCTTGTTACAGAAGCGTTTGGATCTAAGGGATATGGCGTCAGTCAAGTTCTATCGAGATTGATCAATTTGTACCGTGAATATAATATTGCACTGAAAATTCTTTCGCCAATTATCGAAGATAAAGAGAATCTTTTAAAAACTTGGGAATTTGCTGTTATGCCTAGTAAAGGGAAAAAAATTCTCTGGCAACCATTTCAACGGAAGTTTTTTCGGACAGAAATTGAAACATTCCATCCTGATTTGGTTCATGTTCACGGGATTTTTACTTTTATCCAACGTTCGGCCATACAAGCAGCGATTGATGCTCATATACCAGTTTTGCTTAGCCCTCATGGGATGCTTACCCCATGGCTATGGCAACAGCATGGTAGTGGATATGCACTGATCAAAAGGATCTACTGGAACTCATTGATGAAGCCTGTCCTCCAGAGAGTAGATTGTTTTCACGCTATTACAAAAAACGAGGCAGCTTGTATCCAGTATGAGTTCCCTTCAGCGTCACAGGTTCTAATCCCTAACGCAATTGACTTGAACCAAATCGTAGCACTTTCAGATACTGAATTACCAAATAAAACTTTTGTCTTTTTGGGACGGTTACACCCAATAAAAGGTGTTGAACTATTAATTCATGCATTTCAAAAGGTGCGTTTGGAAAGCGATTGGCGGTTGGTAATAGCTGGACCGAACTTCAGCCCAACATATGGCCAACAGCTCCGCCAACTAACAGATGAACTCAATTTGACTGATCGAGTGGATTTCGTTGGGCCGATATACGGGGATGAAAAATATGCCCTGTTGGCAAAAGCTTGGGCCGTAGTGGTGCCTTCATATTCTGAAGTGATCGCGCTGGTAAATCTGGAAGCGGCGGCGATGCAAACGCCCACGATTACGACTGTTGGCACAGGCTTGCATGATTGGGCCGAAAGCGGTGGGTTATTAATCGACGCTGATTTAGATGAATTGACCCAAGCACTAGAAAGGTCAGCTGCCTGGACGTTGGAGGAACGTCGAGCACGCGGCGCCCAGGCACGGGCCTTTGTACAAGAGCGTTATAGCTGGCAGGCAATAGGAACGCGCTGGATCAATGCTTACCGTCAAATTGCGTGCGGTAACCTTGGCAATCATTCGAAGTCACAAAAATAAGTGCAGACATGAATCCTTCCCCATTGAAACCTATCACGGCTGTGATACTAACTTATAACGAAGCTTTGCATATTGAACGTTGCATACAATCGTTAAAGCCAATTGCAGAAAAAATATACGTTGTAGATTCGTTTTCGACGGATGATACGGTGAAACTGGCGCGTTCACTGGGTGCTGAAGTATTGCAGCGCGTTTGGAAGAACTACGCTGACCAGTTTCAGTGGGGATTGGATCACTGTCAGGCTGAGACGGAGTGGGTGATGCGGATTGATGGAAATGAGTATGTTGAACCATCTTTACAGATCGAGTTACAGGACTTACTAATTTCTTTACCCAAAGACATTATAGGAGTTTATCTAAAACTCAAAGTACTTTACGATGACAAATGGATCCGTTATGGCGGGTTTTATCCACTCTTTTTATTGCGCATTTGGCG
>VFKX01000019.1 GCA_009885285.1 Candidatus Falkowiibacteriota bacterium | reverse complement strand
TGGTTGCCGCGCTCGTCTGCGCCTCATGAATGCCGATGATCTTCGCCATAATGCGGCTGACTTCGCTGGGCGTGTAGAACTGTCCCTTGCTTTTTCCGCTCTCGGTGGCGAAGTGCCGCATCAGATACTCGTATGCATCGCCCAAAATATCATCGCCATCGGCGCGGTTCTTCGAGAAATCCAAAGACTTGTTCTCAAAGATGGCGATCAGGTTCGTAAGCCTGTCCACCTTTTCTTTTCCATCGCCCAATTTGGTTGGGTCATTGAAATCGGGAAAGTCTGAAAGCTTATTCGCATTCGCCAGCGGCGCAATGATCTTCTTATTGATCTGGTCACCGATATCTGGCTTGCCCTTCAACGCCACCATATCCCTAAAACTCGCCCCCTCAGGAATAGTGATCGGCGCATAAGGCTGTCCCGCATATTTATCGCTGATGTACTTGATGAACAACAACACCAGCACATAGTCTTTATATTGCGAAGCGTCCATGCCGCCGCGCAACTCGTCACATGATTGCCAGAGGGAAGAATAGAGTTCTGATTTTTTGATTGGCATGATGAAAGGGTTATCCTTATAGATGATTGATTACATCCTAGAAGATCGGATGGATGGTGGGGTGGATAATGGTTATTATTAGCTGCCCATTTCTTTGGCGTTTATTTCTTCAAAAGGCTGATCCCTCAAGAGGGCTTCCAATAAATCATTATAAGATATGGATTGCCCACAGGACATGCACGTAAAATATTGATTTTCAACTTTAGGGGTAATCGGCTCGCTTGGGGCAATTAGCGACGAATTGCAAGATGAACAACAAATCTCGTCAACTCTTACAGCCAGAGTAATTGGTTGCCATTTAATTTCTTTGAGTGAGTTCAAACAACTTGTTCGTTTGCTTTCAAACAACTCAGAGGTTTTAAGCATCGTGTTCCAATACTTATCACCAAGTAATTCCCGGGGATTATCATTCAATTCTTTTTCGATAAAGTCATGGATAACAATAAAGGTGCTTGAGATCACTTCTCGAATTGCGTCTTTCTTTTCTGTTGTATAGTAATGTTCAATATCATTACGTTTATTCTGAATTACTTTTACGCGGTCCCAATTAACCTTAATATCCAAATCTTTAAACCTATCTCTGATCTGAGCAACATCGACTGTGTTCCGGTCTGCGCCTTTGAATTTAATTTTGCCATTTTCTTTTATAGGTATCACCCTGGACTTGATTAATACCTCGTTGGACTCACTTGGAGATAACCTAAGCAATTTTTCTTTGAAGAGCAACAACATTCCAGCATATAAATTTCTGATTGAAGAAACGATACGCTCTTCAGTTCCCATTTCGAAATCATCAAGCCCGAGACGAATTGAAACTATGGCATTCTCCAATAATTTACCTGGCTCTGGTTTGATGTAGTGAGAGACGTTCAAGTTCCAGACCATTTCCCTAAGCTTTTTGATAGGTATAACTTGAACCGACCCAGGAACATCCGTAAAATTTTTACACCACGCAAGAATTTGCTCAATACTCCTTTTAGGGATATTGTTCTTCGTTCCCTTTTTTTCAAATAAAGTCGAAGCGTTAACAAAAAGGACTTTCCCTTTTTTGTTCGATGCCTTTTTGGCGCGAAAAATAAGAATGCAGATGGGAATACCTGTAGCATATAACAGATTTGGTCCAAGGCTTATTACCGCCTCAAGTAAATCATTCTCGGTGATATATTGTCTCAGCGTCTGTTCTGCACCACCTCTGAATAACACACCGTGCGGAACAATAATCGCTGCCCTTCCAGTATCATTTTTCATGGATGCTACAACATGAAGTATCCAAGCGAAGTCGCCGTTATTTCTCGGGGGAACTCCTCCCACATTTCTGTCAAATTTATCATTCAGCCAATCTTCGTAACCCCAGTTCTTTATGCTCAATGGTGGATCGGCTGCCACCACATCAAATTTCATCAACTGGTTTCCGTCGATAAAAAGCGGGTTTCGTAAAGTATTTCCACATTCTATATGGGTAGATTTAATATTATGCAATAATAAATTCATCGTCGCTAAAGCTTGCATCGACTGATTAAGTTCTTGCCCATAAACATGGCTATTGAAGTTTGCTTGTTCTGCACATTTGACCAGCAACAAACCAGATCCGCACACCGGATCGTAAATCTGTTCGCCGGGTTTTGGTTCAATCAATTTAGCGATTAATTCAGAAACTTCAGAGGGTGTAAAAAACTCGCCCCCACCCATCCTACCCGGATTAGTTGCAAACATACCTGTCAAATATTCAAAGGCACCTCCAACCGTCACATCGTTTTCAGTGTGATTTTGGGCGAAATCCAACAGTGGATTTTCAAAAATAGTGATGAGATTGGAAAGACGGTCCTGCATCTCCCTGTCTCTGCCAAGTTTAGTCACATCGTTAAAGTCTGTTATATCAAGTATGCCTGAAAGTTTATTGGCTTCAGCAAGTTTGGAGATAATCTTGTTCATCCTGTCGCCAATGTCTTTTTGCCCTTTCAGCGCGACGAGATCCGAGAAACTGCCGCCTTCTGGTACCGCAAAGATTGGGCTTTTCTGTCTCGCATATTTATCCGACATATATTTGACGAACAGCAAAATAAGCACATAATCCTTATACTGTGACGCGTCCATGCTGCCGCGTAATTCGTCGCAGCTTTGCCAGAGGGAAGAGTAGAGTTCAGATTTTTTGATTGCCATGGGTCTGATTATAAGACGATAACTGTTCGAGTCGGTGGCAATAGGATTGTCGTTTTCCTTTTCACCGGAGGAGAGTTTCTGGCATCGGAAACTTTACCCTAAGCCCCAGTAACATAGGCTAAAGCCGATTTTTGTCTTATACTTTTGCTTGAAAGAACATATGATAAGCAGCAGTTGGAACAGGGTTTACAAGGTAAAAACTTATGGAAAGACATGAACAAATCAAGATATTAAAACAAGGTGCCCTCATCTGGAACGAATGGCGAGATAAAAATCCAGATGTAGCTATCGATCTTAGAGCTATGAGGCTCCATAATCTTGATCTCAGTGGAGTAAAACTCGATGATATTCATCTTGATGGATCCTTCCTCATAGATGTCAATCTTACAGGAGCCGATCTTAGTAAAGCCCGTCTTACTCATGTTGATCTTAGTGGAACCAACTTAAACAAAGCCACTCTCTTCTCAACTAATTTCATAAATGTAACCACCTTTAATGGATGTAATTTTGAGAAAGCAAGGATGGGCAACACAGAATTTGCAAATTCAGATTTGAGCAGCGCTGTTGGACTAGACGAGACATTTCATCTAGGTCCCTCTCATATTTCAACGACCACTTTTGCTCGCTCAAAAGGAAAAATTCCCGAAGCCTTCCTCCGTAGTTGTGGTTTGAACGACTGGGAAATTGAGCAAGTGAAGTTATATAATCCTGACCTAAATAATGAAGAGATAAACAATATTCAGTACAAAATGTATGACCTGCGAGCAACTCAGGCGCTACAAATTTCTCCACTTTTTATCTCCTACAGTCATGAAGACAGCAAATTTGTCAATAAACTAGAAAGCCAATTGAATGGGAACAGTATCCGGTTCTGGCGTGATATTCACGAAATGAAAGCTGGACGCATGGAAACGCAAATTGATCGAGCAATCAACCAGAACCGAACCGTGTTACTGGTTCTATCCGAAAATTCACTCAAGAGCGATTGGGTGGAGCATGAAGTCCGCGCGGCGAGAGGGCTGGAAAAAGATATGGGGCGTGATGTGTTGTGTCCAGTTGCTTTAGATGATAGCTGGAAGAAAAGTCACTGGCCCAAGCGGGTTATGGAACAAATCATGGAGTACAACATCCTTGATTTCTCCGCGTGGGAGGATGATGTCAAGTTTGAGGGTATGTTCCGCAAGTTGATTGATGGATTGGAATTGTTCTATAAGGATAAGTCATAAGAAAACATTTGCTATAATCGATTTATTACGATAATTTATGGAAGAGTTACCCATGAAGAAAAAGAAAGCTAAATCGACTGAACCCAAAAAACACCCGATGCACGCGGAAGTAGAGGGAATATTAGCGTTGGTCAAAAATGAGGCGATTAAAGCCAGAAAAAACATACAGTCAATCGACGAAAAACTTCAAACTATTATAGATGAAGCCGATGTGACGATGCCTTTAGTGGTAAACCTAAATCCCGTTCATCTTGAAGGTTTAGGAGGGCTGTGGACTTCAGTCGGCCAGCAGGTTGCAGATTTGGGTAAAGATGTGCAGTTCATAAATCTAAACATCAATTCCACAACCGGCACCTCCAGTGCCTCCACAGCAACAATGTCGGGATATTATGTCAATGATGGATTTTCAAACGTAGAAACCCCTGAGTTCAAAAAGGCTTGGTCGAGTTTTGAAGCGTTTGCGGGTAGACCCAGTCGTAGAGAGGAAGTAATTCAGTTATTTAGGGATTTTGGATTTGATGCCCCTCAAGTTCCGGGCGATCAAAGTCCACTGGAGCAATTTCAAACCGCGCACATGATCTTTGAAGCTCCTCCCGTTGCTGAGGGTAATCCAACTACGGCCTCATTACTGACTCTGCGCGAATGCATTGATGCTGTTGTTACTAGCTTGATAAGGATGCGACCGCACCAGGAACGTGCTCAGGGGCACAAGAATAAGATTATCTCAATAGGTAACCACCTAAGGAAAGCAAATTTTTCCCAAATTACCGTAGACGAATTGGCAGATGAATGGCCCGCTCTGTACGATGATCTTTCAGGCTTGAAGAAGAAGGAAATTGGGAGGACTGATTGGCTTGCTCAACTAAATAGAGGCACTTCATTCTTATTCAGCTTACTGACTGCGGTGGATATAAACAAACTTAGACGATGAACTTTTCACCTGCCAGGAGACGTACATCAAGCATTCTATCTGAAGTCCTCTCGCAGTGACGGGAAGGGAGTTTCTGCCGTCGGAAACTTTGTACGGGCTTGGAACTTTAGAAAGTCATCGAAAACAAATTTTGGATGGCCAGTATTGGTGAGACGATTTTTGGGAATTTAGATCTGTGCAATGCACTTGGATTGGAAGATGTGATTCATAGCGGCCATCAAATATTTCGTGGTATTAGTTCTTTCAGAACATTCACTCAGCAGCGACTGGGTGGAATATGAAGTGCGTACGGCACGCGAGCTGGAGAAAGAGATAGAGCGTGACATACTGTGTCCCGTTGCATTGGATGATAGCTGGAAATCCAGCTCCTGACCAAAGCGGCTCATGGAGCAAATTATGGAGTACAACATCCTTGATTTTTCTGCGTGGGAGGATGATCTCAAGTTTGAGGGGATGTTCCGCAAGCTGATTGACGGGTTGGAACTCTTTTACAAGGGATAAACCATTCACCCAGTAGAATCAAAAAGGGACTGCCTCGTTTGAGACAGTCCCTTATCAGCATATCGCCTAGAATGGAATCGTGTTGAGATGCGGACAGATTTTATCCGCCAACACTTCAACTACCTGCACCAGATCAATGGGCAAGTAACTTTGATATTTGAGAACCTCATCCACGCGCGCCGATGGTTGATCCTCACGCTGTGTTTTGCACAGGACACATTCCCCTTGGAATGCAGGGTGAATATAATAATCCTCACACTCACAATCCCAGAATAGGGACGTAGTGTAAAAGGTATCGCGCCCAATGTTGTGCGCT
>VFKX01000051.1 GCA_009885285.1 Candidatus Falkowiibacteriota bacterium | reverse complement strand
GTCACCCCATCTTGTGCGTGCGAGCCTCCGCCGTTTGAATTCAGATTGCCCGCCACCTCAACATGCGACACCGTGATATTGCCCACCTGGGCATTGTAACTTGCATCGCCGATAAAGATTCCTGGATCAGGGGATGCACCAGTCTGTGTTAGGACAATCTTGAAGCCATGCCCATTCGTCCAGCTTCCCGGGCCTCCTCCGACCTGCCCATCGATGACCCAATAACTCGTAAGGAATTGGAGCATACCGTTAAAGATGGCTTGCCCGTCGCCATACGTATCAAGCCAACCAGTACTCGTGCCATGGTCTTTCACGGTTGCCTTCTTGACCGTGATGAGCGTCCTGCCACTGACCGCTGTACTAAACGTGCGGCCCGTATAGGTGCCATCGGTAATGTAGAAGGTGTCGCCTCGGGTCAAGACAGAGGGCAGCGTGGTATAGGCATTGGTCCAATCAGCGCCGTTTGCACTTCCAGAAGCCCCGGCACGAACATACCGGTTAGCTGCCTCGACACTCACTGTGCCGAGAAAAAGCATCGTCAGAAGTAAAGTTAAAAACAAGAGATTTTTCATAGCCTACCTCCATACTTCAAATTCAGTAGCAGAGTGTCCGGTAAAGCATGAATAGATTCGATTGGTAACAGTCGCTGCCAGGAAACGCTTGCTGTAAAGGCACCTGCCTCAACAATGTGACCTGCCAGATCTGTAGCAATGTGTAGAGCGATGCGTCCAGATTGAGGCGCTTCTTGACGACAGCGACGAGGGCCTAGACCGACCCGGCGAGCTAAACTTGCGACTTCTCAATTTCAAGGGGAACAGGATAGTTCGGCTTAATACCAGGAGCAGAAATCAACCCATGCAGCTTGATTTCGAGGGAGCGCTACATTTTTCCTCTTGCAAACAGGCTACTGGCAAACAGGCTATCGAACTTTCCAAAGGGAGGTTTTACTTTCTTGAGGCGTTCACTTTCAAGAATATACCGGAAAGCAATCTCCTTAACTCCGTTTGCTCGAAACCATTTGGCGATGTCATGTTTATCAAGCAGATGCAAGTAATGCTTAGCGTAAGTCCATTTCTTGAAAAATGGATACGGAAAATGGTCTTTTGAATATTTCAAATACGTTATATTTGGGATACTTATTAGTAACTCACCATCGGGCGCTAATAACTCAACCGCCTTTGACAGTACATTGAATGGATCTCTTAAATGCTGCAGGACATCTGGGAAAATTATGCAATCAAAAACCGTTCCGTCGAGGGCGCGAAAGGTTTCCTCGAAATTAGGCGCCATAACTTTAATTCCCCTGGAAACTCCCAGGGTTCCGATGATTGGGTCAAGAGGAATCGCTGTAACGGAATGGTTGCTTTTAACTAGGCTTTCTTCAGTGGAAGGATACCCACAACCAACAGAGAGAATTTTTGCGGCCTTTTGAGAAACCATTGATAATAGATTACTATCAGCGCCTTTAAAATAGACTTTGTCCCATATAATGTTGTCAATGTTTTTTGTTGTAACAAAAAGTTCTTCTCCGGCCTTTCCGTCATATTCAGGTGAAAGCATGAGTTCAATTTGACGGCCAAAATCGTTTTCATCAATTCCAAATGTTCCTACATACTTATTAGGCAAGTGATGGATTAACACGTCTGTCAAATCCGAAATACATATCACCTTCCTGAATCCACACTGAGTATACGGATCGGTAGCTGCAGAACACAATAAATCATATCGACCCTGGTGAGGATCAACAAGATATCCTTCAGAATTTATCGCTCTTCGTAATTGATCACGCGTTAATAGATAACAGGCCGTATGATGATTCGAGAATTCGGCAAAGGTAAATCGATCAACCTTACTCACCGACTTCGGTAGCCAATGATAAGGACCACGAAAAGCCGGATACCATTTTTTGCCAGCTGAGTCCAGTTCGTACTGAAGAAAGCCACTTATTTGGTCTTGAGGCAACACTTTCGTTAGTTGGAGATAAAATTCGATGTTTTTCCATGTAATTAACATGTCGTCTTCACTGTAAATAAAAAGGTCATAGTCCTCAAGCCGTTCGACAAAGAGTTTCTTATGTCCAAATGGAAGCGACCAGGGGTGTTTCGAAGGAAGCCCTATTTTAACTTCTATGCCAGGACCGAATTCCTTTGGAATATTAGATAAGACCACGATGTCCACGCAGTGCGGCATCGACTGATATTCCTTGATAACAGCATGAAGAAATCCCATATTTTTGTGTCCGTAATTTGCGATTGCGACCAGGATCCTCACTGATCTCTCCCTTAACTACTTTGGGTCAATGCGAACTGATTTGGAATCTGTGGTCTGCAGATTCTGTCACCATTTTCGTTAAGGATCCCGGACATAGCTGAGCCAATTACGGCAAGCGTCAAGTAAAAAAAGACAAACGACTGGTCGAAATAGGAGACTGATACGAACGTAATGGTATGAGCAAAGAGCGACGCCCCAAAAGCCCAAATCATAAACTGAGACCTAGGCGACAACTCAGGCATCTGCAGTTTCCGACCAACAATGGAAAAACCGCTTACCAGTAAGCCTATGAAGAGCAACATCAAAGGCAATCCACCATCTATACCCATCCTTAGGTATTGATTAGTGACGTCAATAACATTATCCGTCCGACCATAAGCCATCCAGTGGCGGGTAAAATCCGTGCCCGCAAACCACCATTCTGAGAGGTGGGCAATGGCTGATTCGATTAATGCCGCTCGGTGCCAACCGGTACTGCTACCCGTCAAATTGATACGCGCCATCAGGTAATATGCAGGCGCCTTCATCGTCAGCTCGATCCCGACATAACCAAAAACAGCAAGCCACAGGACAAGCCGCATCCGATGACGCCAATGCCACATAACCAATGCACCGATGGCGAATATCGCGCTCATGATGGGTCCACTGGAAGCGGATGCAAAGATAATTGAAAAACAAGCCACTATTGCTACAATTGCCGTCTTCCTATATTGCTGCCAAAGCCCGACCATTAATGGCAAACATACCGCACCGACTGTTCCTGCAAGAATAGAACTGGCAAAAGGCCCTTGAGCACGAATACTACCGTCCCGAATTTCTGAAAATTCCGAGACGCCGCCCAATACGGAAAAAAGGTTGAGACCCGTTGTCTTTTCAAACATTATCGCAATAGATAGTGGGACTAGCAGGATGGCCGTGATACGGCATAGCGTGACCATGTCGTCCAGTGATTGGCAGAAAATACGAAGAAGGAAGTAGATGCCGCACGCGTTATAAACAAGACCGAGCCGATTCACCAACACTCCGGAAGCATCCGCGTGAAAGAAACTGCTTATGAGCGCCCAGGCAGCCCAACCCACCATCAGCCAATCGAGGCTATTCATCTCCCCCGCCAAACGCTCGCCCCGTATGATCACCCGGGCCACACCGACAGCCATCAATAGTCGGATGACCATAAAATGAAACGGCCCCAGCTCGATCCCCTGCCCAAGTGTCATGTAACAGGTCCCCACTAGGAGAGGGAGAGGGACCCACCGACGGGGTAAAGAAAGAAGCATGGCCGAGTTTATCAGCAGAAATACTATAGCAAAACTGTTCATACTCTTTCCGTTAACGACTACTCGAAGTTTTCTGACGATTTTGTTGGTGCCAGGCGGCGACGCCATTCAGCCTTCAATCGATCCAGAACCCCAATCCTTTGAATCACGTTTCGGCCAAATTTATCTACCGCGGAAAACAATCCCATGGTCAATCGGAGGGCCAACCCTTTTGTGGTCGGGGCAAACAGCCAGACGGTTCCTTCCCGCCAGAACCGGTCTCCAAACCGTCGTTTGTAAAGAGCATCCCCTATCCCGAAATCAAGCTTCCGGACACCCTCCTTCACCAATTCATCATTCAG
>VFKX01000076.1 GCA_009885285.1 Candidatus Falkowiibacteriota bacterium | reverse complement strand
AACCTCTTCGGTATTTTTTTGATCGGCCGGAGATAAGCCTAAGTCATTTAAGCCGAAGCCCCGCATATATTCAGCTAGTAAACGCAGAACGATTTTTTCGCCGTCGAGTGTCGGAATGATGGATAAACGGGCGTCAACCGGCTTATTATTACTAATAAAATGCAGAGCACCGTCTTGAGCGGAAAAATGCTCGTCGATGCGCAGATTTGCCTGGACTTTCAGACGGTTAATGATGTTTTCGTAATACTCTTTAGGGATGAGTCCGGCTTCGCGCAGAACGCCGTCAATGCGGAAGCGCACGGCCACTTCTTTTTCTTGCGGTTCGAAATGGATATCCGAAGCTTTAAAGTCAGTCGCATCATTAAATATTTCCGTAATGATTTCCGGTGCGACCCGGCCTTGCTCGGAAATAATCTTACTGAACCGCGTCGCCAAGGTCTGGCGATAAGTATCAGTCAAGATATCATCGATATCTTTAGACAGGGAATAAGCCAGCTGAATTTTCTTTTTCGGAAAAAGCGGCTCAATCTTTTTTAAAATCTTGCTATTTTCCGGATTATCCGTCGTAATCACGACTTTATCCGCCGTTTCAGAAAAGACGATTAAGCGCAATTGTTTGGCTCCGTCTTCAGGAATTTTCTTTACTTGTTCCGCTGACGGCTTCTGAGAATTCAAGTCTGCATAAGGCAGCTTAAAAGATTCGGCAATCGCTTGGCCGATCAGGTCGGCCGTGAGTACTCCTTTTTCAGTCAAGTAAGCATGAAGCGGTGTCTTCTTAGCTTCGGCTTCTTTTTTTGCTTGCACCAGTTCTTTCTCTTCCAAATAACTGCCGTCAAGAATTATCTGGTACAATTGCTGATCATTTATAGGCATAGGCTTAAATTATTTTTTTCAATATCCTAACAAAAACTTATTCCCCTAATATTTTTTTGGCATGATCAACCACTTCGGCAATCGGCGTATCGGATTTAACAAAATAGCCGACTGCTCCCAGATCTTTCGCTTTCTTCAAATCTCCTTCCTGACCAAGGTTGGACAAGATAACTACCGGCGTCTTATACTTCTTAGCTTTCATTTCCGATAAAACGGCGAAGCCGTCTTTCCGGGGCATCATAATATCCAAAAAAACCAAAGCGAAACTGTCTTTAGCGATGGCCGCCATCGCTTCTTCGCCGTCAGAAACAGCGGACACTTCAAACCCTGAACGCTCCAATTTTAATTTCAGAGCCTTGGCCAGAGGTTGGTCGTCTTCGGCGATTAATATTTTTTTACTTTTTATAGCCATAAGGAAACAAGAATATCAGAGTATTACTAAATAATACCATAGATAGATTATATGAACAAGAAAATAATTGTTCTCAGCGGCGGTTGCGCTTTCGTATTTTTTAAACCATAATATAGCCATAATTAATGATGGATATATTTTTCTAGCGCTCTCAATTTTTATGAAAAAAGCTCTCATTACCGGCATCACCGGCCAAGACGGTTCTTACCTCGCCGAATTATTATTAGCTAAAGGTTATGAAGTCCATGGTTTGATTCGCCGCTCTAGTTCTTTTAATACTTCGCGCATTGACCATCTATATCAGGATCCGCATCTTAACGGCGTCAAGCTATTTCTACATTTCGGAGATTTATCGGACTCGAGTAATCTATCAAGATTAATCTCAAAAATCAACCCAGACGAAATCTATAATCTCGGGGCGCAGAGCCATGTTCGGGTCAGCTTTGACATGCCAGAATACACGGCTGATGTGACCGGCGTCGGAGCAATTCGAATTCTCGATGCGATTCGGGAATCCGGCGTCAAGACAAAATTATATCAAGCCTCATCGTCAGAAATGTTCGGCCAAGTTCAGGAAACGCCACAAAAGGAAACCACCCCCTTCTATCCGCGCTCACCTTACGGCTGCGCCAAGCTTTACGCCTATTGGATAACTATTAATTACCGGGAAAGTTACGGTTTATTTGCATCTAACGGCATCCTCTTCAATCACGAGTCTCCCCGCCGCGGTGAAACCTTCGTCACCCGCAAGATTACTAGAGCTTTGGCTCGGATAAAATTAGGGCGGGATAAAAAACTTTATCTCGGCAATCTTGATGCTAAAAGGGATTGGGGTTATGCGCCGGATTATGTCGCGGGCATGTGGCTGATGCTCCAGCAAGATAAACCTGGAGATTATATTTTGGCAACCAATGAAACGCATAGTGTCCGGGAATTTATCGAAGAAGCTTGCCGACTGTTGAATATTGATTTGACCTGGCAAGGCTCTGGACTTGCAGAAAAAGGCATAGATCAGAAAACAGGTGCAACTATTATTGAAATTGATCCAAAATATTTCCGGCCGGCCGAAGTCGAGCTTTTGCAAGGTGACTATTCTCGAGCGGCCAAAGAACTTGGCTGGCAGCCGCAGACAACTTTTAAGGAGCTAGTAAAAATAATGGTTGAAGCCGACTTAAAAAATGAAACTAAGGCTTATGAAAAAGAACGCTAGAATATTTGTGGCCGGGCATAACGGCCTGCTGGGATCAGCCATAGTCAGAAAACTCCGGGAATCCGGCTATCATAATTTGCTTCTCAAAAACAGGAGCGAGCTAGACCTCCTCAATCAAGAGGCAGTCAAAGTTTTTTTTAAAGACAATAAGATAGATTATATTTTCTTAGCAGCAGCAAAAGTTGGCGGCATTATGGCTAATAAAAATCAGCCGGCTGATTTTATTTATGAAAATCTGCAAATCCAAAATAATATTATTCATAACGCTTATAAATATCGGGTTAAGAAATTATTGTTCTTGGGTTCATCGTGTATCTATCCCCGCGACTGTCCGCAGCCAATTAAAGAAGAGTATCTTTTAACTGGAGAACTAGAGCCGACCAATGATGCTTACGCCATCGCGAAAATCGCCGGCATTAAAATGTGTCAAAGTTATAATCAGCAATACGGCACAAACTTTATCTCTGTCATGCCGACTAATCTTTATGGACCGCATGATAATTTTAATTTAGAAAATAGCCATGTCCTGCCCGCGCTCATCAGAAAAATCTTTGAGGCGAAAATCAGCGGCGTTTCAGAGATAAAATTATGGGGAACTGGGTCAGCGCAACGCGAATTTTTGCATGTGGATGATTTGGCCGAGGCTTGTATTTTTTTAATGCAAAATTATACCGGATCTGAACCTATCAATATCGGGACCGGTGAAGATTTAAGCATCTGCGAGCTAGCTGAAATGATTAAAGACCTCTGGAAATACCCTGGTAAAATTACCTGGGACGCCTCAAAACCGGACGGCACACCGAGAAAATTGCTTGATATTAGCAAAATAAAGGCATTAGGCTGGAATTACCGAATAAGCCTTAAAACGGGCCTACAAGACACCATAGCCTGGTTTGTCGACAATTATGACAAGATAAAAAAGAGCAACTAAGGAGGTATCCTGATAGTTATCCTGAATAGCTTGACTTATCTATTTTTGTGTGGTACAGTGTTTATGCAACAATAAGTGTCTCAAAAAAAGTAGTCGATTTTTAAACTCTTTATTAAATTGCAAACTTATAAACTAAGTCTTAAAAATTTTATGACTGGTACTATCAAAACTTTAACCGATAAAGGTTTCGGTTTCATCACTGTAGAAGGCCAAGAGAAGGATTTATTCTTCCACAGCAATTCTTTAGTTGGTGTTCAATTCAATGAATTACGTGAGGGCGACACTCTGTCTTTCGAGACTGAGAACTCTCCGAAAGGAATGAATGCGGTTAATGTTAAACGCGTTTAATATCCCGTTTACTCTCAAGATCCCGCCTAAGTAAAACTGGGCGGGATTTTGATTAGCGGGATTTGCGCAGCGTACAAGCCATAACAATTATCCGGCGAGCGGATAAGCAACATATAAATAATCAATAATAAACATAATGAAAAATTTTAATCGCGAAAGTGGATTCAACTATAAGAAGGGCGGGGGATTTAAAGATGGCAAGAAACCAGGTGGTTTTGAACGCAAGGGTCCTGGAGGTTTTGGGAGAAGCTCTGAAAGTCGCGGCTTCGGTCGCGATCGGGATAACGGCGAACGTCCAGAAATGCATCAGGCGACTTGTGCCGATTGTGGCCAAAGCTGCCAGGTACCTTTCCGTCCGATTTCCGGTAAACCAGTCTTCTGCAGTAATTGCTTCAAGACTAAGGATGCAGCCGCTCCAAGACGGACCGACGACCGCAATTCCAGCCGATCTTTTGGTCGGGATGATAATGCCCGTCCAGCGCAATCAAATGGCATCTCCAATGAACAATTCGAAGCCTTAACCGCTAAACTGGATAAGATTATTGTCGCTTTAAGCACTCTGACCCCAGCTAAACCTAAAGTTCTGACTGAAGAGGAGGAAATTATGCAAGAAATTGAAGATTTTGAAGAACCAAAGAAGGTTGTCAAAGCCACTAAAGAAAAGGCTAAGAAATCAGCCGCTTCCAAGGGAGTCGCTGCTAGAAAAGCCAAGAAATAAGGCCAAAATTTAAGGTAAAGTCAGGTTTTTCTTGACTTAATTAAAATTCCGTGCTATTATTTTATTATTAATCACGATTCGAATCTCCGTCAGTCATATATAAAAATAAGTGACCTTGAGAAATCGGGTCACTTATTTTTATTTTATGACAAACAATATTAATCCCATCAAAAATGATGGGGATTTTCAGGAGTCCGAACCGAAATTCTCAGATTTGGGCATTAGCGCTTCAATTCTTGAAGTGCTCAAAAAACTTAATCTGGATAAGCCGACGCCTATTCAGCGCAAGACCATTCCCATCGCTATCGCCGGACAGGACTTAATTGGGATTGCTCAAACCGGTACTGGCAAGACTTTTGCTTTTGGTATTCCGATGCTGCAGCGCCTCGGCACTGACAAAGGGCAGGGCTTAATCATCGCACCCACCAGGGAATTAGCTCTGCAAATTGAAGAAAGCCTTAAGAAAATCGGCCAGCCTTTCGGGTTGCGGACCGCTATTCTTATCGGCGGTGAAGCCATTGATAAGCAGCTTTTCCAATTACGGAAGAAACCGCATATTATGGTCGCTACCCCAGGCCGCTTAATCGACCATTTGAAAAGGAAAACTGTTAAACTTGATGATGTGAAAATCTTAGTTTTAGATGAAGCGGATATGATGCTTGATTTAGGCTTTGCGCCGCAGATCAAGGAAATTCTCGGCCAAGCGCCTAGAGAACGGCAAACTATGATTTTCTCCGCCACTATGCCGGCCACGATTGTGAAAATTGCCGCCACCTATATGAAACTGCCTGTCAGTATTGAAGTAGCGCCTCCGGGCACAACCGCTTCTCAAGTTGATCAGGAAATTTTTATTATTAATGGCGAGGAACGCTTAGAACACTTACTGAAAGTCTTAGCCAAATACAACGGCTCTGTCTTAGTATTTTTAAGAACGAAGCATAGCGTTAAAGCTTTGACTCGCAAGCTGCAAAACTTAGGCCATAAGGCTACAGAAATCCATTCAAACTTGTCGTTGAATCGCCGTCGCGCCACCTTAAATGATTTTAAATCTGGCAAAGAGAGAATTCTCGTAGCGACTGATGTGGCTGCTCGTGGCTTAGATGTTAATGGTATTGAATTAGTAGTTAACTATAATCTGCCGGATAACACTGATGACTACGTCCACCGCATCGGCCGCACTGGCCGAGCCGGTATGACTGGAAAGGCTATTACCTTTGCTACTGCTGACGAACAGAAAGAAATCCGTGATATCGAGAAGCTGATTAATAAGAGTATTAAGCGGACGGAGTTTGTTAAATTTAATGCCGAGTTACCTGGCAACGCCACTAATAAACAGAAAAGACGCTTCAATAACGCCGCTCCGGCTAGAAATGCCCAGTCCGGACAAAGACGGGATGGCCGCGCGCCACGTCGTTTCAATAATGACCGAGCCCCTCAGGCCCGCAATCAGAGCAGTCACGCAACTCCAGTTAGACAAAACGGTCAGAGCGACCCACTAGATAAATATCTGGGTTCCTCACCGTTAGCTGACCGAAGACCGGTTCGTTCGGCTTCACAAGCCGCTCGGCATAGCCACAAGAAACCGGGCTTTAAAGCAACCAATAGCCATGAACATTCTGATCAACCGGCTCCGAGCCAAACTCAAAATCGCTTTGGTTTCAAGATTTAGGATTACATCTTACCTAGACTTTATAAAATAAGCCCCCGACTAAGTCACGGGCTTATTTTTTTAACTTAACATTAGCGGGCGTTATTCAATTGACATTCTTTCGCTCTAGTGCTAATTTCTGAGCATCAATAGTCTTTAATATATACCTTAAAAACTAAAGAGATGATTAAAAGATATCTGAAATTTGAAGCCGTCCGGTGGATGGCCATGTATTACGTAAAGTATATTCATGAATACTATCATGTGATGGAAAAGTTGGCCTCGCTGCCAGGCTTCATGAAGGATGAAAAATTAACCTTTCATCAAGATCGAAAAATACATAATCGGGAATTCAGCTGTAATTACGAGGGTAGGGAAATGCATTTTACGGTCACCAAGCGCCCTTCCGGATTAACATGCTTTTAACAAAATTGTCTAAGAACAGATAAGCGCCAAAAAAAATTGGCGTTTTTTAATTTGTAATTTACCCCCATTTCTGATAAAATACTTCATAGATATTTAGATAATATATTCATTAATCTACAGTTATTATGCGCAGATTCTTCACAAGAAAAAAAATCATCTGGACCATTATTATCCTCTTAGCGGCTGGAGGCATTGGGTATTGGCAATTCAAGCCTAAAACTAACGCGGCTAATATTCAGACCACGGTAGTTAGTCAACAAAAAATCAAACAAACCGTCCTGGCTACCGGACAAGTAGTTAGTGAAACTAATCTTAGTCTGAGCTTTCAGGCTAACGGAGTAGTGAGTAAAATTCCGGTCGCAACCGGCAATCAAGTTAAGGCTGGAGACATCCTGGCCTCCTTAGATCAGGCTGCAGCGGCCGCGTCTCTGACCAGCGCCAACGGTCAGCTCGCTCAAGCTAACGCCAATTATCGCCGCGTTGTCGCAGGCGCTACCAGTGAACAAATCAATGTCTCCCAAAAATCCGTGGACTCTGCTCAGGTCGCTTATATTAACGCTGCCAATCAATTAATGACGGTGAAAAATTCCACCGCCACCGCCATCAATCAGGCCCAGACGACTCTTGAGGACCTGCAATCACCAATTACCATGAGCGATAATAAGCGCTCGGCTATCGTCGTGACTATCGCCAATCAATTAGCGGCCGTAAAATCTAATCTCGATAAAGAAAAACAAATCATCGACGATACAAATTTAAAAAATGTCTTTGGCGCGGCCGATTCTTCCAGTGTCCCGAGTTTTAAAAATGCTAATAGCCAAGTGCAATCTTTGCTCGATAAAGCCAATGCCAGCCTGGCTACAGCGCAAGCCTATAAGAGCGATGATAATATCTATCAAGCCGTCCTTGATGCTCTCGCAGTCTTAAATCAAGACCTGATCTCCTTAAACTATTGCTATATCGCTCTACAAAATACAGTAGCTGGTTCCCAGTTCAGCCAAGCTCAGATGGATATCTACAAGACAACTATTAGTACCGCTATATCGAGCGAAAACTCCGGCATTACTTTAATCAAATCGTCCCGCCAAGCCTTAACCGACGCCTTAACAGCGGCCGCAAATGCGCTGGCTAATGCCAAATTGTCAGCCACTTCGCAGATTACTTCCGCTCAAAATACCATCAATAGCAGTAAGGCCTCACTACAACAAACCGAAGCGGCCTTAGCGCAACTGAAAGCGCCTGCTCAACCGGCTGATATCGATGCCGCTCGCGCTCAAGTCTTATCAGCCCAAGGGTCAGTCGAAGCCGCTCAAACTAATCTTAATAATACAGTTATCAAAGCGCCGGTCGACGGTACTGTCACTTTAATAGACACAAAAGTAAGCCAGCAAGCCACGGCTATGAAACCGGTTATCATCCTCCAGAATATAAATATTCTCCATGCCGAAGCCTATATCAGCGAAGCAAATGTGGCTTCTTTAAGGCTCGGTCAGCCAATTGAGTATTCTTTCGACGCGCTCGGTCCAGATCGTCTCTTTAATGGCCAAATCATCTCCATTGATCCCGCCTCAACCGTAATCTCTGGCGTCGTTAATTACTTAATCAAGGCTAGTCTGCCTAATATTCCGGAAGTGAAACCTGGCATGACGGTCAATTTAACAATTTTGGTCACCTCTAAAGATAGTGCCATGGCCGTCACTAGCAGCGCTATCATTAATGAGAACGGGAAGCAGTATGTAAGGGTGATAGATAACCCTAAAACCAAAACATATCATCAGGTTGAAGTGACGACCGGTTTGCAAGCAGATGGCGGCTTAACCGAGATTTTATCCGGCCTGGCAAGCGGCCAAGAAATCGTGGTCCTGATTAAAAAATAATTCAGTCTTTACTCTCTTGTTATGAATCTCATTAACGTTAAAAATCTTAAGAAAGAATATGTTACCGGCGATGTGGTCACTCCGGTCTTAAACGGTTTGGATTTTAAAATCGAACAGGGAGAATTTGTGGCCATTATGGGACCATCGGGCAGTGGCAAATCAACCTTAATGCATATTCTCAGCTTCCTGGACCGCGCCACCTCAGGTGTCTATGAATTCAAGGGGCAGGATATCACGAGCTTTGACGATAATTATCTAGCAGACTTGAGAAACAAAGAAATCGGTTTTGTCTTTCAGGCTTTTAACCTATTACCGCGCACCACCGTCCTGGATAACGTCAAACTGCCTTTGATTTACAGTAAGAAAAAAGACCACGACACTCTCGCTAAAAAATCTTTAGAAGCGGTCGGCTTATCACACCGCTTAAATTATTTCACCAATCAGATTTCCGGCGGCGAAAAGCAGCGCGTCGCTATTGCCAGAGCCTTGGTTTGTGATCCAGCGGTTATCTTTGCTGACGAACCGACTGGCAACCTCGACTCCAAATCCGGCAATACCATTATGTTCATTCTACAAAGACTTAATAACCAGGGCCGGACAATTATTTTAGTCACTCATGAAACCGACACCGCTAACCATGCCAAGCGCATCATCCGCGTCAAGGACGGACACCTATTATCAGACGAACAAGTCAAGAATCGAACCATCGCCCAAGCAGATAAAGATTTGATAAAGTAACGCCTAAAGCTTAAATCCGTGAACATCTTTTTAACCATCAAACTTGTCTTAAAAAACCTGCGCGCTCGCCGTGGCCGGACACTTTTAACGATTTTAGGCATCACCATCGGTGTCGCCGGCGTGATTACTATCATATCCTTGGGTGACGGAGCTCAAAGTTTGATTTTGGGTCAAGTCACTAAATTAGGCAGCAATCTTTTAAGCATTGTGCCCGGCAAGGAAGTAGAAAACGGTCCGCCCGTCCCTGGCCTAATCATTACTAGTCTGACTAACGGTGACGCCGACGCAATTCGCGAGATTCCACAAGTTAGCGCTACTGACGCCTATGTCAGGGGATCGGCCGTCATTACTTGGGGTAATAAATCGGTCGATGCCAGTTTCATGGGTAATGATGAAGAGTATCCGCAAGTCGTTAATTTTACTATGGAAGCCGGGCAATATTTCAACGCCTCCGAAAGTTCAGGCGGAGCTAATGTCATCGTCCTCGGTTATGATATTAGTCAAGAATTATTCGGCGATACTGGCGTCAACCCTATTGGCCAAGTAGTGAAAATCAAGAGCTCGCTTCAAGAAAAGGCCGGCGGTGTCCCGCTCAGAGTTATCGGTGTCATCTCGCCGCGAGGCAGCGCTTTTACGCAGAACCAAGATAAATTAGTTTTTTTGCCCCTGGTCATCGGTCAACAGCAAATACTTGGGATTCATCACTTGCAGGGAATATTTGTCAAAGTTGATGATGCGGCTAATATTGACTCAACGGTAGCCGCTATTACAGCGACTTTAAAACAGAGACATCATATTCTTGACGACGTTAATATTGACTTCGCTGTTCGTAATCAGGTGGATGCCGTCAAGACTCTCTCCACTATCACTAATGCTTTAAGTCTCTTTTTGGTGGCTATGGCCGCCATTTCTCTAGTAGTCGGCGGCATCGGTATTTTAAATATTATGATGGTAACTGTGGCTGAGCGCACCCGCGAAATCGGTTTACGTAAGGCGGTGGGGGCGTCTCGAAAAGCTATTCGTAATCAATTCCTTTTAGAGGCGATTCTCCTGACCAGCCTTGGTGGCGTCATTGGCATTATTCTCGGTGCTCTATTTTCTTATCTGATTGCTCAATTGATGCTGTATTTGAAATATGACTGGTTGTTTTCTGTCTCCTTAAAAGCCATTCTGTTGTCGGTCAGCGTTTCAGTCCTCACTGGCGTAATTTTCGGCTTGTCGCCAGCTATCCGTGCTTCTAAATTAGATCCAATTGATGCTCTGCGCTATGAATGATATCTTAAATGCCTTAAAACAATCCTGGCAGTCGTTATCTGCTAACAAAATGCGGACATTTTTGACGACGCTCGGCATTATGATTGGCATCGCTACCGTTATTCTCGTCCTCTCGGCCGGGGCGGGCTTCCGGACATTGATTAACGACCAAATCGCCAGCTACGGCACCAACACCTTGTATTTGGAAACAAAAATACCTTCAAAGAATAAAAGCGTCATTAATACTAGCCAGTTGGAAAGCGGCACCGTTATCACCACTTTAAAAGTACGAGATTTAGATACAGTCAAGAAGTTACCCAACGTCGTTAACGCCTATGGCCTGGCCATTGGCCAAACCATCGCCAGCTATCGGTCAAATCAAAAAAACGCCGTTTATGTCGGAGCGGACTCTGCCCGCTTTGAGATTGATCAAAGTACTTTAAAATCTGGCCGCTTCTATACCGCTGCCGAAGATAGTGGCGGCGCCCAGGTAGTAATTTTAGGTAATAAGATTGCCACTGACCTGTTCGGCCAAGACGAGCCTTTGGGAAAATTACTGAGAATCGGTACTCTGAATTTTCAGGTCATCGGTGTCTATAATAGCTCCAGCGGCCTAGGCGGGGAATATGATAATTATCTTTTCATCCCCTTAAGTACCGCTCAGAAAAAACTTTTAGGCATTAACTATTTGCAGCAGGCCGTCATTCAACTGGGCGACATCAATTTAAGTGACTTAACGGCCGCCGATATCGGAGCAGCTGTCAGGCGCAATCACGGGATTACTGATCCGGATAAGGATGATTTCATGGTGACGACTCAGTCGCAAATATTGGATATCTTTAACACGATTTTTAACAGCATCACTATTTTACTGATTGCTATTGCCGCTATCTCGCTGATTGTCGGCGGGGTCGGCATTATGAACATTATGTATGTCGTGGTCACCGAGCGAACTTCAGAAATCGGTCTCAAAAAAGCGCTGGGCGCCAAAAAATATAATATTCTGCAAGAATTCTTAATCGAATCCGTCCTAGTCACCATTCTGGGAGGATGTATCGGTATAATTTTTGGAGCCTTACTGAGCTGGATTTTAACTCAAGTCGCCATTAGTAGCGGCTTGGCCTGGAAATTTTCATTACCCCTTTATGCCATTGGTATCGGTTTCGGCGTCTCAGCCGCCATTGGTATCGGTTTCGGCGTCTTTCCAGCCTTAAACGCTGCCAAGCTGGACCCCATTGAAGCTTTGAATAAAGAATAGAGTGATCAACATAAACCAAGCATATGAACCTAGAAAACTTAAAGGAGCAATTATTTCACAACCTTAAAGCCGAGGCGGTTTTCCGGTTAGTTAATTCCTCAGAAGCGGGACTCATGCCCGATGAGGCTAAGAGGCGCCTGTTAAACGACGGTCCGAACGTGCTAGCCGAAGAAAAACCATATAGCCGCAGTAAGATCTTCTTTTCTCAGTTCAAGAATCCTCTCATCTATATACTCCTAGGAGCAGCCGCTGTTTCTTTTGCTGTCGGGGAACATATCGATGCGCAGGTCATCTTGGGTGCCGTCCTCATCAATGTCCTTATCGGCTTTTTCCAGGAAGACAAGGCGAATGAAGCTTTGAATAAACTAAAAAAAATTGTCGAGCACCGCGTCCATGTCCGTCGCAATTACCGCGATGTAGAAATTGCCAGCACTGATATCGTCCGGGGTGATATTTTAATCCTTAAAGCCGGAGAAATCGTGCCCGCCGACGCCAGGATATTTTCAGAAGCCGATTTGGAAGTGAATGAGGCCAGTCTGACCGGAGAATCGATGGCGATATCTAAAACTATCCAAACATCGGCCGCTCAGACCGGCTTAGCCGACCGGAAAAGCATGGTCTATGCCGGCACTAATGTTGTCAGCGGCCATGGTTTAGCGGTTGTCATCGCTACCGGTTCCATGACTGAAGTCGGCAAGATTGCCGAGATGGTCAAAGCTGCAGAGAGCGGACCCACTCCACTGCAACAGCGCCTAACCAGAATCTCCCGCAATCTCGGACTGAGCGTTATGGTTATCTGTTTAGTTATTGTCGCTTCCGGGCTGATTAAAGGCTTGGATTTTCTGACTATTCTCTTATCGGCTATCGCCATCTCCGCGGCGGCCATTCCGGAAGGCCTATCAGTAGCGGTCACCGTTATTCTCGCTATCGGCATGAAACATATCGTTAAAAAAAGAGCCTTAATACGCCGCTTATTAGCAGCTGAAACTTTGGGTTCTATTACCGCTATTTGCTCTGATAAGACGGGCACACTCACCGAAGGAAAAATGCGCCTAGAGGAAATTGTTTCTTATTCCGGCCGCTTAGCCCCTGCCAAATTAAGCGGTCCCAAAGATTTGTCAAAACTCCAAGACTTCATGTTAGCTTTAAAGACCGGCGTCCTATGCAATAACGCCGTCATTGATAATGAAACCTTAAAAGCTTCAGGGCTAGCCTTAGAAGTGTCATTTCTGCGCATCGCTCTGGACCTGGGGGTTAGCCAAGCGGAGCTGATGAAGGACGAACCGCGCTTAACGGAATTACCATTCAATAGCCAGCGGAAATTCATGATCAGTCTGCACCGGCACGGCAGTTCCTTCAGTCTTTACGAAAAAGGGGCTGGCGAAATCGTGCTGGCCAAATGCACACATTTAGAAGATGCTGGCGACATTAGACTAATAGAAAAAGGTGATCGTGAAAATATTATAGGGATTTATGAAAATCTAACCTTAAGCGGGCTGCGCGTTATTGCCCTCGCTTACCGCGATGTAAAAAAGCTACCATTTGATCCGGACAATGAGGAAAAGAACTGGAACCTCGTGGACCGCGAATTAACCTTCATTGGCTTTGCGGCTTTTAAGGACCCACTTCGCCCTGAATCAAAAAAGACTATTGCCTTATGTAAAAATGCGGGCATCCGGCCAATTATTATCACTGGTGATCATCCTAACACCGCCCAGGCTATTGCCACCGAACTACGGATGGATATCGGTTCGGCTGGGGTTATTAGTGGCGAACTACTGGAAAAATTAACCGACCAAGAGCTTCAAGAATTGGTTAAAACCGCCGCTGTCTATGCCCGGGTCAGCCCGAATCATAAGCTGCGGATTGTGAATGCTTTGAAGAAGAACGGGGAAGTCGTGGCGATGACTGGCGACGGCCTCAATGATTCGCCCGCCCTAAAAGCGGCCGATATCGGCATCTGTCTCGGCTCAGGCACGGAAGTGGCCAAGGAGACCGCTGATATTGTCTTGCTGGATGATAACTTCAGTGTCATCGTCAGCGCCATCAGGCAAGGCCGGATAATCTTTGACAACATTCGTAAATCTGTTACTTATTTAATCTCCGACTGTTTTTCAGAAATTATCCTCATCCTCGGCTCGATCTTCTTCAATCTACCATTAGCCCTGCTGCCAACCCAGATTCTCTGGATAAATATCTTAAACGACGGTTTCCCAAGCTTCTCCATGGCTTTTGAAACGAATGATGACGGCGTCATGCAGCGTAAACCCATTAAAAGAAGCGAATCCATTTTTAATAAGGAAATGAAAGCGCTCTTATTCGGCGTCGGCCTGGTCAGGGAATCTATTCTGTTTGTCGGTTATTATTATTGTGCCACTCATTTAGCCGACCTCGGTTGGAGCCTGGCCTATCTGCGCACCTTACTGGTTTCCATATTAATTATCAAGTCAATTAGCGCTATCTTCAGCTTGCGCAGCTTCAGCCTGCCAATCCATAAAATCAAGCAATTAACCAATCCTTATCTCTTCTTAGCCATCGGCATCGACCTGGTTCTATTGGCTGCCGCCGTCTATCTGCCATTCTTAAATAATCTCTTAAAAACAGAACCTTTAGCTGCTTCGGCCTGGCTGATCGTCATTGCTGTCTCAGTTATCAATCTCGGCCTCATGGAAATGGTTAAAGCCTATTTTGTCAGACAAGCGAACTCCACTAAAAAACGGCTGGCTTAAATATGCCTGATGTTTAACACGTCGAGATATTGACGAGATTTATTGAAATAAAAGTGATATGATAAAAACATAATTAACTTATTTAAAAAATATGGAAAAAATTAAAGTGGGGCTAGTGCCATTTGGCATAATCCTAGGCGTCAGCTTAATGATAACAGGCAGTATCATTGCCCGAACTTTCTTGGACGTCAAGAAGCTTGATAATATCATCACCGTTTCCGGATCAGCCAAAGAGAAGGTAACTTCGGACACGGCCCGCTGGACTGGAAACTTTTCCCGAACCGCTTTTAAAGACCAGTTGACTGAAGGCTATAGCCTAATGAAGAGTGATGAAAAAGCGATATCAGCTTTCCTGAGTGCCCAAGGATTTACTCAAGTAGAGATTTCCCCGGTTTTCATGAATGAGATTTATAAGAACGATCAGAATGCCCCGAAGGAATACAACCTTATCCAGAACGTTGAAGTGAAGTCAGATAATGTCAATAAGATGAAAGAACTGGCCAAGAGCGCCGGCCAATTAGCGGATAAGGGAATTATCTTCTCGGCCAATTCCGTCGAGTATTATTATTCCAAGCTTCCGGAACTCCGCGTTTCCTTATTGCCGGAAGCTATTAAAGACGCTAAGAATCGCGCCGCTTCCATCGCCCAGTCTAGCGACAAGGAAGTAGACGCCATTAAGTCAGTTTCTATGGGCGTCGTCCAGGTAATGTCAGTCGGCTCGGTTGATGTCAGTGATTACGGCTCCTATGACACTTCCAATATTGATAAGGAAGTGATGGTGACGGTGAAGACGGTGTTTGGGTTGAAATAAGCTATCAAATCTCAATAATTAAAATTGGTCTGCTAATTACAGGCCTTTTTTAAATAATATAGATAAATCAACCTCTTAATGCTATAATACCTTTACAATAACCTGAATTTATTATAAGATAAAAGACTTTATTTCCTAATATACATATCAATAATTTATGTCTAACTTTGAGAAATGCCTGACCAATAGCCATAACAACCAAGAAGCCAATAAGCCTGACCAGAACCAGGAAAACCGGCCGGCCGAGAGCGACCAGAATAAAGAAAAAGGCCATCCTGATAAAATTAATACGGGTACGCGCCACCCCGACCATAGCGTCCCTGAAAATGAATAAAATGACCAAAATATTCCAATTAAAATCTGATTTCCAGCCCGCCGGCGACCAGCCGGAAGCTATTAAAAAACTCATCTCCGGACTGAGCCAGGATTTTCGTTATCAAACGCTCTTGGGCGTGACCGGGTCAGGGAAGACTTTCACCGTGGCCAACGTTATTCAGGAATATGATAAGCCAACGCTCGTTATCGCTCCCAATAAGGCTCTAGCTGCCCAACTCTACCGCGAATACAAGAACTTCTTTCCGGATAATGCTGTCCATTATTTTGTTTCTTATTACGACTATTATCAGCCAGAGGCGTATCTGCCGATTACCGATACTTATATTGATAAGGAAGCCATGATTAACCAGGAAATCGACCGATTACGTCATGCCGCTACTTCTTCGCTCGTTTCTCGCCGCGATGTCATTATTGTCGCCTCTGTTTCCTGTATCTATAACCTCGGCGTGCCGTCCAGCTACTTGGAAGCTAAATTAGTGCTGGACAAAGGGAAGCCGATGGTTCGAGCAGACTTGATTAAACAGCTAATCAAAATCCAGTTTGAACGGACGAGCGGCGATATTGAACGCGGCCAATTCCGAGTCCGTGGTGATGTTTTTGAAATCCGGCCGAAGTCAGAGAACGTTATCTATCGCCTAGAGCTCAACGGTCAGGAAATCAGCGACCTGACGATTATTGATAATGCCACCAAAAATATTGTAGAGAACCTCGAAGAGATAGTCATATTTCCACCTAAGCATTTCGTCTCCACCGCGCCGCAAATTGAAGCGGCTATCAAAAATATTCAATCGGAATTAAAAGATCGCTTAGCCTATTTTAAAAAAGAGGGGTTATTGCTCGAAGCTGAACGCCTGGAGAGACGAACGAAATATGATGTAGAAATGCTCCGCACTCTCGGCTATTGCCATGGCATCGAAAATTATTCCCGTCATTTGACTGGTAAGCTGGCCGGAGAAGCACCGGATGCCTTGCTAGCCTATTTCCCCTGGAAAGACGGGAAACCTGATTTCCTGACCGTCATTGATGAATCCCATATCGCCGTGCCACAAATCAGGGGTATGTATAATGGCGACCAAGCCCGCAAGAAGACCTTAATCCAATATGGCTGGCGCTTACCGTCTGCGCTTGATAACCGTCCCTTAAAATTTCCAGAATTTGAAGCTCGCGTCGGCCAGATGATTTTTACCACCGCCACCCCGGGAGATTTTGAAAAGCAGCATTCTGAACAAATCGCTGAACAGGTTATTCGTCCGACCGGTCTAGTTGATCCGGAGATTGAAATCCGCCCGGTATTTAATAAGGAAGAGAACTATAGTCAGATTAATGATGTCATGGCCGAAATCAAGAAGATAGCGGCGCTCGGCGAAAGAGCTATTATTAATACCTTAACTAAAAGGCAGGCCGAAGACTTAAATACTTATCTTAATGCCCAAGGTAATAAAGCTAATTATCTCCATAGCGATATCAAGACCTTTGAGCGGACCGAAATATTAAAAAATTTCCGGGAAGGGAAGTTTGATGTGTTAATTGGCGTTAACTTGTTAAGAGAAGGCTTGGACTTGCCGGAAGTGACCCTAGTAGCTATTCTTGATGCCGACCGCGAAGGCTTTTTGCGCAGCGAAACCTCGCTCATGCAGATCATGGGCCGCGCCGCTCGGAACGTCAAAGGCAAAATCATTCTTTACGCCGACAAGAAGACCGACTCCATGAAGCGAGCTATTAAAGAAGCGGAGCGCCGTCGGGTCAAGCAATTGGCGTATAATGAAAAGTATCATATCACTCCGGTAAACATTGAGAAGAAGATTGAAGATTTTCTGGATGCGGCAGTGAAATAAAAAAGCCGTCATTATTAGTGACGGCCGTACTTTCTAATCTGCATTGCGATAGGGTTCCTGAAGTTCTTGTCCGGAAACTTCCCAATCTTTTGCGTCAAAACCTTCAACCCGGCGATTATTCATCTGATTGCCAACCATGCCCTCAAAATCCTGTTTCTTTTTGACAAGACGTTCCCGTTTTTTCTGCAACCGCTTGATCTGCTTCATGATATAATCTAAGGTGACATGAATAGCTGCGATTAATAGATTAACGTCAGCAATACGATTCTGGATCTTTTTCCGCTCTTTCTGGATTTCGGCCGCACTTAATTCAGCTACATTAATGCCTTTTTCTTTTTTCATTTTTCCAAATTTAATTGTTCATTTACTCCTTAACCCATTCATTTAATTTTTCTAACTGCTCCGGAGTATACTCTGCAGTGGCAATTGATTGATCCGGCTCAGTTTCCAGGCATCTCCGAGTTCTAAAAACTTTAACGATGTGAATCAGAGAACGAACTAAAATTATTAGCAATATCAGCACGCAGATGTAACCGAAGATGAATCCCCAGGCAGCCTCCTTCTGGAAAAATCCCATCGATCCGATGACTGACATTCCTAAAGCGAGCAAAATAAAAGTGAACATGGCTATAAAGGCATTATCACCAAAGCCTTCTATATCTGCTATCGAAATAGGTGTTGCTTTCTTCTTTTTCATAACCCTATATTAAATTGTTAAATAACTGCTCAAATACTGCCATAACTATAAAAATATGTCAAAACCGATGGTTGGTCTAGGAATAATGATTAAAAATGAAAACGGGCAAGTCCTGTTGAGCCGTCGCTTATCTGAGCACGGCCTGGGCGCCTGGTGTTT
>VFKX01000007.1 GCA_009885285.1 Candidatus Falkowiibacteriota bacterium | reverse complement strand
TATCTGGGATGCTAAACCGGAGCAGAGTTAAGCGAGGCCCATGGCGGCGGCGGTGGGCAGATGGCGATAATTGATTTGCTGGAAAGCGACGGTCCGGTCTCACCACTATCAGTAATAAGAAGATTGGTTTAATTTAATTTAGCAATAGCATATTTCGGAGCGCATATGATTTCGTAAAGCCATTCGCTCGGGGCGTCTGGCCACAGAAATCATCTAAGCGAAGAAGTATACTATTGATAACAGTATGATTTCATTCATCCGCGGCAGGGTTATTAACAAAGGATTGAACTACGCCATCATTGAAACTCATGATATTGGCTATCAGGTCTTTGCTGGCGAGACTTTACTTAATGAACTGCGCTTGGATGCGGAGATAGAATTATATACCTTCCACCAAGTGAAGGAAGATGCGAGTGACCTTTATGGTTTCCGGTCCTTAGAAGACTTGGAATTATTTGAATTATTATTGACTGTTTCCGGAGTCGGTCCGAAGTCGGCAATGGGTGTGTTGAGTATTGCTTCGGCCACAGACATTAAGGAAACGATTGTGCGCGGTGATGCCTTACTCCTGACTAAAGTTGCGGGCATCGGCAAGAAGACCGCGGAGCGATTAGTGTTGGAACTGAAGAATAAGATTATGAGGTCAGGCGCCGGCACAGTCACTTTAACTTCAGCGGCTACCTCGGGCGGCGACGAGCTTGATGCCTTGATGGCGCTGGGTTATTCCTTGTCAGAAGCGCGTTCTGCCTTAAACCTAATTGATCAAAGCCTGACTGATAGCGGGGAGCGAGTAAAAGCGGCGCTTAAGCAGATGCGCTTGAAATAGAATTTATAAAAAGAAGAATATAAAATAAATGACCCTAGCCGATTTAAATTATTTGCAGTCCGCAGACGGACATGAATTAATACAGCGATATGAATCTTTGAATGATGAAGATTTATATCGTTTATTGTTTAAAAGTGCCCATGGCGAAGAAGGGAAATTCTTGCCGGGAATGGTGACGCTGATTAAATTACGGCGCCAAGCCAGGCTCAAGTTCAAACTGGCTGATCAAATGTTCTTTACCCCTCTTAACCTAGAACAATCGACCAGTGAAGCGATTTCTGAGCACATCGCTGCCCGTTTTAAAGCTGACTGGAAAGTGGTCGATTTGACCTGTGGTTTGGGAGGTAACTTAATTCCGTTAGCTAGGCGTTGCCGAGAGGCGGTGGCAGTAGATAAGCTGGATTTGAATATTATTTGCGCTCAGGAGAACGCTAGGGCCTATGGTGTGGCTGATAAGATTGAGTTCGTGACGGGTGATGCCTATGATAATTTAAAAACAGACGCCGATGCCTTTTTCCTTGATCCGGCCAGAGATCGGGAAGGGAAAACCAAGACCCGTTCCATTCTGAACTCGGAACCAGAACTGATGAAGATTCTGCCAGAGATTTTTAAAATTACTCACAATGTCGGCGTGAAACTATCGCCAGCTTTTGACTATAAAGAGCTGGAGAGCTTACCGGAGATGCCGGAAGTTGAAATCGTCGCTGAAGATAATAACTGCAAGGTGGCCATGCTTTGGTTCGGGGCATTAAAGACTGAATCTTTGCGTCGAGCGACTATCCTGACTAAGGGACAGAAATATGAATTCGTAAGTTCCCGTGATAGAGCCTCGGTCTCCATCGCGCCTCAACCAGCTACATATCTTTATGAGCCCAATAAGGCGATTATCAAGGCTCATTTAGTCGAGGAAATTGCTAGTCAGTACGGGCTGGCGAAGATTAATCGCCACCTGTCTTTTTTGACTGGCGATGCTTTAGTGGGCACAGAAAAGCCGGGAGTCTTGCGCGCTTTTAAGGTTAAGGTCTGTAAGCCGTTTAACCTGAAGGAGTTAAAAACTTATCTCAAGGCGGAGAAGATCAAGCGCATCAATATTTTGACGAAAAGATTTCCGCTGGCCCCCGAAGAGTTGTATCAAAAACTGAAGATTAAGGAGGGCGGGGAGTCATTCTTGATTGTGACGGTTTTGAGTAATGAAGAGCGGTATTATTTCCTGGCGGAGAGGGTCTGATTTTACTTTACAGCGGGGCATTTTTTGGGTAAGATATAGGTAATTATTCTCCATATTTCAAAATTTATGCGACAATCACAACTTTTTACTAGAACTGTCAAAGAATTGCCTAAGGATGAGACTAGTTATAATGCTCAGACTTTGATCAGGGCCGGATTTATTGATAAAGTGGCCGCCGGCGTTTATTCTTATCTGCCTCTGGGTAAGAGGGTTCTTGATAAAATTTGTAGAGTTATCCGCGAAGAGATGGACGTTATTGGCGGTCAGGAAATTCTCATGACCTCTCTAATACCTAAGGAATATCTGGAGGCGACTGATCGCTGGGAGAATTTTGATGTTCTGTTCCGTCTCAAGGGCGGAGATAATAAAGAATATGCGCTTGGCGCTACTCACGAAGAAATTGTCACTCCTTTAGCCAAGAAGTTTATCTTATCATATAAGGATTTGCCGTTTAGCGTCTATCAAATTCAGACTAAATTTCGAAATGAAAAAAGAGCAAAGGCTGGTTTGATGCGCGGCCGGGAATTTTTAATGAAGGATATGTATTCTTTTCACACTGATCAGGCAGATCTTGATGCATATTACGATAGGGCTGTCGGAGCTTATAATAAGATATTCCAGCGCTTAGGTCTCGGTGAAATAACATATTTCACTTATGCAGCCGGTGGCACTTTCTCGAAATATTCTCATGAATTTCAGACTATATCTGACGCCGGTGAAGATTTGATTTATGTTTGTAATCATTGCCATATCGCTATTAACAAAGAGATAATTGCTGAGCAATCAGCTTGTCCGCAATGTGGCAACAAAGAACTGGCAGAAAAGAAGGCGATTGAAGTCGGTAATATTTTTAAGCTGGGCACTAAATTTTCCGGCTCATTTAATGTAGTTTATAAAGATGATGAAGGGCATGACAATCAGGCGGTGATGGGCTGTTATGGCATTGGTCCGAGTCGGGTAATGGGCACTATCGTCGAGACTTTTCATGACGATAAGGGGCTGATCTGGCCGGAAAATATTGCACCGTACAAGATCCATCTCCTGTCTTTAGGGGAAAATGAGGCTGCTGCCTCTGTATACGCTGATTTAATAGCTGCCGGTTTTGAAGTCTTATTTGACGACCGGGAAATTTCGGCTGGTGAAAAATTCGCTGATGCGGATTTAATCGGCTGTCCTTATCGCGTCTTGGTTAGCAAGAAGACATTAGTGGCGGCTAGCGTAGAAATTAAGAGGCGGTCTGATGATACCAGTTCTTTGGTGGCCATTAAAGACCTGATGGCTTATTGGAAATAATCGCTAGAGATATTTAAAATCCCTGTTACGGAAAAATATAATAATTACAACATGACAATATTCACTAAACTGCTCGGAAAATTCAGCCACGACCTTGGTATCGACTTGGGGACGAAGAATACCCTGGTTTATGTCGTGGATAAGGGTTTGATAGTCAATGAGCCGAGTGTAGTTGCTATCAATAAGCGGACTAACGAAATCTTGGAAGTCGGCGAAGCGGCGAAGCGCATGGTTGGCAAGACGCCGGGACATATTGAAGCCATTAAGCCGTTGGTTGATGGAGTTATTTCTGATTTTGAAGTGACGGAAAAGATGCTTAAATATTTTATTCAGAAAGTGCATGCGGAAAACTTTACCCTGATTTCCCGGCCACGCGTCGTTATCGGCATTCCGCTTGACTTGACCGAGGTGGAGAAGAAAGCGGTTGAAGATGCCGCGAAGTCAGCCGGTGCAAGAAAAGTCTATTTAATCGAAGAAGCCATGGCCGCAGCCATTGGCGCCCGCTTGCCAGTCACTGAAGCGACCGCGACAATGATTGTTGATATCGGCGGCGGCACCACAGAGATTGCCGTCATCTCTTTGGGCGGCGTTGTCACTTGGAAATCTTTGAAGTCGGCTGGTAATGAATTTGATAATAATATCATTGAGTATATCCGAGAAGAATTTAATATTTTAATCGGTGAACAGTTAGCTGAGCATATTAAAATCACGGTTGGCTCGGCGGTGCCGCTGGAAACGCCATCAGAGATTGAAGTTCGCGGACGCGATTTAGTGACTGGTTTGCCGAAAGCTTTGATGGTCAGCGATAAGCAAATCAGAGAGGCGCTGAGCCGGACGGTCGTCAAGATTATTGATAATATCAAAACGATTCTTGAGACGACTCCTCCGGAACTAGTCTCTGATATTTATGAGCGTGGCATTTATATGTCCGGCGGTGGCGCTTTGCTGCGCGGATTGGACAAGGCAATCTCAGCCGCCACTAAAATTCCAGTTAAGATTTCTGAAGATCCTTTGACTTGTGTAGTCCGCGGCACCGGTATTTTACTGACCGATAAGGAGCTTTTAGAGAAAGTTGTCTTGCCTTTAGGTTCTGAATAGACCTAATAAATATGATGCGCCTCAAAAAAAATCAGCCGGTTATCCCATTCCTAATAATAGCCCTCGTGCTGTTTTTTTTGCATATAATCGGGGTTTTACGGCCGATTGAGAATTTTTTGTCATATCTGGTTAAACCTTTGGCTGGGCGTTTTTACGCCGCTGGCACGGATATTAAGACCGCTTATGACGCCAATAATAATCAAGAGGACTTGGCGCAGCAAGTAGAACGCTTGGAAAAGGAATTAGCGGTTCTCACGGTTATTAATTCCCGGACTATGGAGGTAGAGGAAGAGAATCGCAAGTTGCGCGAAACATTAGATTTTAATCAGAGTAATTCCGCACGCATGGTTGTCGCCAGCGTGATTGCCAAGGAGTCTATCGTGGAAGATAATTCCGGACTAATCATTAATCGCGGTTCTCGAGACGGTTTATCGTCCGGTCTGGCTGTTATCAGCGGGGAAGGATTTATTGTCGGTAAAGTTTTGGAAGTTAAAGACACGACGGCTAAAATTTGCTTAACTACTAATACCAATTGCCAGTTAGCAGCCGCTATTCAGAATTCCGATAAGACTCAAGGTGTAACAGACGGCGACCTCGGCCTAACCATTAAGATGAGTTATATTCCGCAGCTGGAAAAGATTGCGGCCGGCGATATCGTGATTACCTCAGGCTTGGGCGAGCGTATCGCTCGCGGCCTGGTTATTGGCAAGATTGCCCAAGTCCATAGCGAGAGCAATGAAGTCTGGCAGGAGGCAACTATCGAGCCTTTAATTGACCTGGATAACCTGACTATCGTCTCGGTGATTATCCCATAGCTTTTAAAATTATGATTAAAAAAATCTGGCGCATATTCTTTTTAGTCCTGATTTTTTCAGGCATTGCCATCGCCCAGTTTTCTTTGATGTATTCATTGCCTGCTTACTTTAATCAGATTAGCCTAGTAGTCATTGCTTTGCTGTTCACCCTCTTTTTCTTTGGTTTGCGGACTGCTTTGGCAGCCGCCCTGGTCATGGGTTTCTGGCTAGATTTATATTCTTTTAATTTTTTTGGCATGCATTTGCTACTGCTCGCCTTAACTGTTTTTTTTGCTCATTGGATTTTGACAAGCTGGCTGACTAACCGTTCTTTATATTCTTTTTTATTACTGATTATCGTTATCACTTCAGTCTATAGTTTTGTGGCGGCGTTATTTTTATACTTATTCGGGACGGCCTCCTCGTCTTTCTTTTTATGGCGCTCATTTTTCTGGATGAGTCTTTTTTATCAATCCTTGGGCAGTGTTTTGACAGGCTTATTAATGTTTAACCTGACTGCCGCTTTAACTAGTCGCTTCCAGCCATTCTTTTTGGAGAATCGGTAATTTTGGAGAAAGTTGCTCTTTTATGCTACTATAGTCAAGTAAATATTTGTTTTATTAATTATTCGGCGAATCATATTATGTTTGATTTCATAACTATCGGCGGCACCACCCGCGATGTTTCCTTCTTCACTGATCAGGGAGTCTTGGTGAGTAATTCATCGGACATCTTGCGCCAAAACCTGCTGGGTTTTGAGTCCGGATCAAAGATTAAGGTTGATAAGTTTTATTATTCCTATGGCGGCGGTGCGGCTAATGCCGCTGCCTGTCTCGCAAATTTCGGCTGGAAGATCGCCTGCTTGGCTCCGGTCGGAGATGATCGTAACGGGGAACTCATTATCGCAAATCTCGCGTCGCATAATATTGATAATATTCTGATTCAGGTGATTAAGCATGAAGAGAGCGGCTCGTCCTTCATTCTTATCGCTCCGAGCGGCGAAAGAATAATTTTTGCGCAACGGGGCGCTAATAGCGGCTTAGCCATTAGCGAGCGGGATATTGAATATCTGAAACGGACTAAGAATATCTATATCGCTTCGCTGGCCGGTGATTGGCTGGGTAATTTACGGAAAATATTTTCGGTTGTTAAGGACGGCAATATTAATATCTTTTGGAATCCTGGCATGACCCAGCTTTTAGGTGGAGCAGATATGATTAAGAAGTATTTACAGAAGACCACCGTCTTATCATGCAATAAAGACGAGGCCATAGCCCTGGTCCTTAACTCGAAGTGCTGCAGTCATATCGATCACGACACCTTAAATAATACAGAAAGCTTGATCAGGATTATCCATAGCTTCGGTCCGAAGATTGTTGTTATCACTCTCGGCAGTGAGGGTGTTTACGTCTTTGACGGTCACCGCGTTATTCAACACGATATCATTAAGGAAGAAAAGCGGGTGGATACGACCGGTGTCGGCGATATCTTTAATTCCTCGTTTGCCGCCGGCTGGGTATTATTTAAAGGCGATATTGATAAAGCCTTGCATTTGAGCTTACAGAATGCCGCCGCCAAGGTCGGCCATATCGGCGCTCAAGCCAGCTTAATTAAGATCAGGTAATAAGAGTTGGACTGAGAGATACTAATTTCTGATAAGAGGGCTTGCGTAAGGCGGTAGAATAGTATAAGACTAATAAAGCTTGGTGGTAGAATTTATAATAATAATAAACATATGGACAACAAAAAAATCTTTATCATTGAGGATGATGCGAATCTTTTATATGGACTGGAATCGCAATTTTCCGCTGATGAGTTTGAAGTAGAGAGTGCAACTGGCGATGAAGAAATTGACGAATTAATGGATACTATTCGCGACTTTGAACCGGATATCATTATTCTTGACTTAATTTTGCCTAAAATTGATGGTTTTGAAATTATCAAGAGAGTAAAGTCTGACGATGAATTGACTGATAAGCAAATTTTCATCTTTACTGACTTGAGCGATGAAGATAGCCGCCAGCGCAGCCTTAACCTCGGAGCTGACTATGTATTCTTTAAGGAAGAATTTGATACCTTTGAATTTGCAGAAAAAGTGAAACGGATCGTTTCGGTTAGCGAGAAGGCTGTCGACCGGGACTACGAAGAATAGGGCTGACAAAGCTTTATTTAGTCGTTTGACTAATACCCCTGAAAATACTAATATAGGGTAGTATTAGTTTTCTTAATTTTTACCTCATGTTTATTAAAAGAATCGGTATCGATCTCGGCACAACCTACACCCTTATCCATCTGCCTAAGCGCGGCATTGTTATTAATGAGCCGAGCGTGGTGGCCGTTTCTATCGCTGATAAGAAGATCTTGGCTGTCGGTAATGAGGCTAAAGATATGATTGGTCGGACGCCGGATACGATTATGGCGGTCCGTCCCCTTAAGGACGGAGTAATTGCGGATTATCGGGCGACTGAAGCGATGATTCGGTATTTTATTAATAAGACTTTAGGCGGCATCCGCTTTTTTCGGCCGGAGGTGATGGTGGCTGTACCGGCTGGTATTTCTTCAACCGAACGTCGGGCAGTTATTGAAGCGACTATCGCCGCTGGAGCCAAAGCCGCTTATATCATTAAGGAGCCGGTAGCTGCGGCTATTGGCGCGGATATTCCGATCGGCTCGGCTACTGGGCATATGGTAATTGATATCGGCGGCGGGACTGCCGAAATGGCGGTTATTTCATTGGGCGGCATCGTCGCCTCGACCTCAGTCCGCGTGGGTGGCAATAAATTTGATGCGGCTATTTTAGAGTATGTTCGTAAGAAATATAATTTAGCCATCGGCGAGCGGACAGCGGAAGAGATTAAAATAAGTATCGGCTCGGCCTTATACATGGAAGATAAATTGTATCTGGAAATTCGCGGCCGCGATATTGTCACCGGCCTGCCGCGTAGTTTGACCGTGTCGAGCGATGACGTGACTGAAGCGATTCAGAATGAACTGGAAGCAATCATTGCGGCAGCTAAGAAAGTTTTGCAGAAAACACCGCCTGAATTATCAGCTGACATTATGGATAAAGGCATTGTCTTGACTGGCGGTAGCTCTTTGCTCCGCAATATCGATCAATTAATTGCCCGGACGACCGGAGTGGCGGCTTACGTCGCCGATGACGCCATGCTCTGCGTGGCTAAAGGCACAGGCATTGCTTTGGATAATTTAGATTCATATAAACGCAGTATTCTTGCAACCAAGTAATATGATCATCGGCATTGATGCATCACGCGCTAATCTGCTTCATAAAACCGGCACCGAATGGTACTCTTTTTATGTGATTAAGAATCTGGCGGAAATTGATAAAGAAAATATCTATTGGCTGTATGTGAATCAAGAGCCTCGGCCAGAACTGCTGGCGATTGTGAAGAGCAATCCGAATTTCTCAATTAAGTTTTTGCATTGGCCATTTTATTCCTTTTGGACTTTAGGCCGCTTGACTCTAGAAATGTTGTGGCGGCGCCCCGATGTTTTATTTATTCCGGCTCATGCCTTGCCACTTTTCGGTCCGCGTCGGACAGTTAATACTATCCATGATGTCGCCTTCGTCCGGGAGCATAATCTTTACCGGCCGACGAAAGTGAAAACCGGCCTGGTCGGCACCAGGAATATTATAAATTTTTTAGTCAAAGTTTTAACTTTCGGACGATATCACAGTGATTCAGTGGACTACCTTTATTGGTCGACAGCTTTTTCCTTGAGCCATGCTAAAAAAATCATTGCTGTATCCGAATTTACGAAGCAGGATATCCTCAGTCTTTACCCTGGCAAGATTACAGCCGACAAGATTAGAGTTATCCATAATGGTTATAATGATAAGATTTATCGCCGCCTAGAAGTATCGCCGGAGAAAACGGCGGCTATTTTGGACAAGTATGCGATAGAGGCGCCATTCTTTTTGTATGTCGGCCGTTTAGAAAAAAAGAAAAATATCCCGGCACTCGTGGAGTCGTTCGGTTATTTGAAAGAGACTCATCCGGAAATTAAAGCTAAACTGGTGTTGATTGGTGATGCCGGTTTCGGCTACGATGAGATAAAATATATTATTGAAGAGTTTGATTTAAATGATGGTGTTATTATGCCGGGTTGGGTGGCTGAAGATGACTTACCTTATATTTTAAATGCCGCCGCCGCCTTTGTTTTTCCTTCTAAACATGAGGGCTTCGGTATTCCGGTTCTGCAGGCATTGGCTTGCGGCATTCCGACAGCTGTTTCAGACCTGCCCGTGCTGCGGGAAGTGGCTGGTGAGGCAGTTTTGTATTTTGATCATCATGATAGGGTGGCAATGGCGGAAGCGTTGTTGCGGATCTTTACCGACGAGGATTTGCGTCAAACCCTGATTGTTAAGGGCTTGGAGCAGGTTAAAAAGTTTAGCTGGCGCCGCTGCGCTGAGGAGACTTTGGATCTGATCAAGAGCCTGTAAATTATAATGGGAATATGTTAGTATTAAGATGTTATATGAGAAAAATCATAACATCTTTTTTTATACTTTCGCTCTTTTTCGCAGAGCCCGTTTTGGCTAATATTAAGCCGAACGATTTTTTCTATGGTAATCAATGGTATTTATCAAAGATTAAAGCTGATAGCGCGTGGGATAAGATTTCCGGCAGTCCGGATATCGTTATTGCCGTGATTGACTCGGGAATTCAAATTAGCCATCCCGATCTTAAAGAAAATATCTGGCATAACAAGCGGGAATTACCGGACAATAGTATCGATGATGACCGCAATGGTTTTATTGACGATGTAAACGGTTGGGATTTTGTTTCTAACTTACCTGATCCGTCGCCGAAGTTTTTGTCTGGCTGGACTGAAGCTGGCGTTTCTCATGGGACAATGGTGGCTGGTGTCATCGCCGCTCAAGGTAATAATAACGAAGGTGTGGCTGGCGTCACTTGGCAGGCGCAGATTATGGCTTTAAAAGTTTTAAATGATAAGGGCGAGGGGAAATTAAGCAACGTGATTCGAGCGATCGATTACGCTATTAATAACGGCGCTGATATTATTAATTTAAGCTTCGTTTCATTTAATCATAGCGACGGCATGCAAGAAGCGATTCGCCGGGCTCATAAGGCCGGCGTCATTATTGTGGCAGCAGCTGGAAATGAACAGGCAGATGGTGTCGGTTATGATATTGAAAAAACTCCGATTTATCCGGCTTGTTATGACGGGGAACTGATTGGAGAAAATATGGTGATTGGCGTAGCCGCTAGCGATGCCCTTGATCAAAAGGCGAAGTTTTCCAGTTATGGTTCAAGATGTGTTGACCTAATTGCGCCAGGCATTAGTTTTTTTAGCGCTGTGACAGCCGGTAGTATTAAGGAAGATCCGAATAAGCTTTATGACGGTTATTGGTCGGGCACGTCCATGGCTGCCCCTCAGGTAACCGCCACTTTAGCCTTGATTGCCCAAGCTAACCCTGAATTAAGCCGCCGGGAAATTGTTAATATTTTGTTCGCCTCCACTGATAATGTTAACCGCCTTAATCCTGACTATCCTGGTCAGCTCGGTAATGGCCGGCTAAATGTTGATCGGGCTGTGGAAATGGCTAAAGATAAATTATATAGCAGAGTGGGTCGTTTAATTGTGGCGCCACAGAGCGCGACCAAGAACCGTCCGGCAAAATTGACGGCGGCGACTGGGGATTTGGTTGAATTTATTCCCCTTGATCTTAAAGGCGGGGAAAGTATTGTGGCCGGTGATATTAATAGTGACGGCGAAGACGAAATTATTGTCGGATCGGGCGCCTCCACTGAACCGCAAATTTTAATTTACAATAATCAAGGCGAGCTGCTCAAGCGTTTTCTGGCGTTTGAAAAAAATTTCCGAGGAGGTTTGAGTGTGGCTTTAGTGGATTTGGATGGCGACGAGCAGATGGAAATTGCTGTGGCACAAGCAACTAAAGGCACTGGTAATATTAAAATTTTTAATAATGGAGGTCAGTTGCAAAAGCAGTTCTTGGCGGACAGTAAATTCTGGCGCGGGGGCTTGAATTTGGCAGCCGGCGATGTCGATGGCAATGGCGATCAGGAAATTATCGTCGCCTATGGCGCCGGGTCTGAACCGCAGATTAAAATTTTTAATAATAAGGGAAAAGCTGTTGGCGCGTTCTTGGCTTTTGAAAAGAAATTTCGTGGAGGGGTTAAGGTGGCCGTAGCCAGTCTTAATGGCCGGAAGGATCGGAATCGCGCGGATATAATCGTTACTCCTGGAAAAGGACGCGACCCCATGGTGAAGGTCTATAGTAACCGCGGCATTTTATTGCGGCAATTTTTAGCCTATAGCATTAATTGGCAGGGCGGGGTAAACATATCAGCCGGTGATTTAGATAATGATGGTTTGCCTGAAATTATCACGGCGGCCGCGGCCGGAGCGGCTCCACATGTTCGAGTTTTTAGCAGTACTGGCGTATTAATAGAATCTTTCTATGCTTGGGAAGAGCGCTTTAACGGCGGCGTAAATGTTGGTCTAATAAGAATTAATAATCAATAAATATATGCCTAAGCAAGTCATCTTTGACAAGAAGAATATCCTCGTCGCCGGCGGAGCGGGATTCATCGGCTCGCATCTCTGCGATGAGCTCGTCAAGAATAATAAAGTTATCTGCGTCGATAATTTTATTTCCGGCAATGAACGGAATATCGATCACCTCTTGGCTAATCCGGATTTTGTTTTTATCAATTATGATTTATCCAAGCCCTTGGATTTGGAAGCGATTCCGGAATTGAAAAACTTCAAGATTGAATTTCAGGGCTTGCAGGAAATATATAATCTGGCCTGCCCGATGTCAGCCCGCCATTTTCTGGAGAATCGCTTGGCTACTCTCTTAGCGAACTCTTATGTCATTAAGAATCTTCTCGACATGGCTGTTAAGTATAATTCTAAGCTGCTGCATTTCTCATCATCTGTCGTTTACGGACCGCGCAAAGTTGACGCTCCTGATTTAGAAATCAAGGAAGGGGATTGGGGCTTAGTCGATCAATTATCAGAGCGCAGCGCCTATGACGAGGGCAAGCGTTTTGCCGAGACTTTCGTCGGTAATTACCGTTCCTTGTATAATGTCGATGCCCGGATCATGAGATTATTCCGGACGTACGGTCCGCGGATGACGGCTAACGATGATCAGATGATTCCTGATTTCATTAATAACGCTCTGGATAATACCGATATTGTTATCAGTGGCGACGAGAATTTTTCTTCCTCATTCTGTTACGTGGATGATGTGATTGATGCCGTCGGTAAATTCATGGCTTCTGAAGTTCCCGGACCAATTAATATTGGCTCTGATCTTGATGTGAACATGACCGATTTTGTTAATAAAATTATAATGTTGACGGAGTCACAGTCAAAGATTACTTATACTGATAGTCATTTATTCATGAGCGAGCTGGTTTTACCGGATATCCATCTGGCCAGGAATGAGCTCGGCTGGATGCCGGTTGTCACTCTGGAAAACGGCTTAAAGAAAACCATTTTTGATATTGAGGCTAATAAGAGGTTACAGCGGTTTGGGGGGTATTAAAACAAATCTGTCAGTATGTCTTTATGCTTAAAGTTTCTCTGATTATAAAAAGAAAAATAATACTTTTCATTATCCTGACTTGGCTACTATTCTCTGGTTCGGCAGCCCAGGCTTTTGTTTTTAATAGTAATTTTAAGGCGGGTGATACTCGGATTGATGTTAAGGAATTGCAAAAATTCCTGAATAGTAATAATTTTCTAATATCTAAATCAGGTGCTGGCTCACCTGGCAAAGAAACTGAATATTTTGGCGCGTTAACTAAGCAGGCCTTGGCCTCTTTTCAAAAATCTCAAGGGATAACTTCGGCCCGAGGTTTCTTTGGTCCAGTCACGAGAGCAATAATTAACCGGAAAATAGCTGAAAGAAAAATTAGTGAATTCGTGATTAAGGCTATCCAGGCATTTGCGGCTATAACTGCCCCTTCGTACTCTATTGGCGGTAGTATTACCGGCCTAGTCGGTTCGGTTACCTTGTTGAATAATAACGGAGACTCTCTAGTTATTATGCCGAGTGACGGCGCTAACTTTGTTTTTCCGTCAAGGATATCCGACGGAGCCAGTTACAATATTTCTGTTTTGACTGGTCATCCAGATCAGAAATGCTATACCTATTTGAATACTGGTAATATCAATGGTCATGATATTAAGAATATTAAAGTTGCCTGCGGCTTAAGCTTATCATACGATCCTTTTAAGTATGCTCCGCCCAGCGGTTCTTCTCAGTCCTCGAATGAGGATGACAGTCCGACTCCTAGTCATATTCCCAGCGTTTCAGAAGTTGGTACGGTGGCTGACAATGGGGCTACTATTCCTTTGTTTGGATCTATTAGGGAGGCCGCATTTTATATAAATTCTTTAGATACTACCGTTTTTGCCTGGGAGGCTTTCGCGGATGGCCGGCGCCAGGCTCAAGTTTCTACCTATAATCATACCACGGAGACATTCGGTCCGATTGTTGATAGTGGAATTACAACTTTAATCAGTGATGATCACGGCGTTCCAGCTATGGTTCAGGACTACCAAGGCTACGGTCATTTATTTGGGGGTGCTCACGGGGGCAGTATGCAGTATGCGGTAACCAGCGCCCCTAATGACTTTAGCTCCTGGGCTTCTTCAACTCCTATCACCGGCGGATAAACTTATCCTCATCCGGTTGTAGTCGGAAATAGCATTTATCTTTTCATGCGCCGCAGTTCCGGAGGGGTAGCAAGCTTGGCGTTAAGGAAAACAACATCTCTAAGTAATGGAGTGGCGACTTGGGGTTCTGAGGAGATTATTGTTAATTTGAATGAATCACCTCAAGTTAATAGGGTTTATGCTGGTAATTTTTTGGCAGTCGGGACGGAAATCTGGTTTATTGCCCAAGAGAGTCCAGGTGTCGATACGGAAAGAGAAAATGTGTATTTCTTTCGTTATGATACAGTCACCGGAGACGTTTTAAGTTATGACGGTTCAGTGTCTACATTGGCGGCCGACTTGCCGGTGGATAGAATGGAAGCAGATGCTGATTATATGCTTTATGAGCACTTGGGAACGGATAAAGGAACGGATATTCCGGTATGGTTTCTAGACGGTAATAATCGAGCGCATGTTTTCTTTGGCGTTGGGCCGAATACTGGGCCGTTTAATATCATGTATATGTATGACACTGGAGCGGGCTGGTCCGCGCCGGAGGTGGTGGCGACCACTGCGGCCCGCTATGATGTCTTTGCTCCTGTCTTACTGCCAACTGGCGTTATTCAATTATATTACGCTGATCCTTGGCCGGTTAATTGGCGGACCGAATCTTTTCCTTTGGATGGTGAAATTATGTTGAAGGAGCGTTCCGTTGCAGGCACTTGGTCAAGCGGAACCAAGATTATTGAAGGCGAAGATTATTCTATCGGTCGAGTTATTCCGGTTTTAAATGGCCATGCTGATGCCAGAGTTATGTTTGCGGAATTGGCAGCGGATAACGCAGAATCTTCGGCCGGCGGTAAACATATCTTTATTTATGGACAAAACGGTTTCTTATCAAGAGAAGAATCTCCAACAAATACTTCCTTACCGGTAGTTAGTGGGTCTTTGCTAGCGGGCGAAACTTTAATCAGTTCTTTTGGCAGTTGGAGTGCTTATCCTTCTAATTTAAGCTATGCTTATCAATGGCTATCCAATGGAAGTAATATATCCGGTGCTACTGGTACTACGCTAGCCCTGACTCAATTACTGGCTAGCTCAACCATTACGATAAAGGTGACAGCTACGAATATTCATGGTTCGGGCATTGCGTATAGTTCCGGCATTAATCAGGCCGCTTGGGCGACTTTAACGAATATTCCAGGGTCGCCTGTATATAATGGCGTGCCTCGCTTAGTTTATACTGGCGGCGACTATATTTATTCCGGGGGAGCTGACTTGACTAAGGAGTTTTGGCGTTATTCTATTTCGGGTAATTCTTGGACCCGTATGACAGATGCGCCAGATACTTTCAAGAATTATACATCCTCTGTTTATGCTGGCGGAGACTTTATTTATGTAACTAGAGGAGATACGACTAAGACATTCTGGCGTTATTCTATTTCTGGTAATTCGTGGGCAGCCATGGCTGATGCTGATTATAACCTTGGTATCGGTGGTCATGCTGTTTATGGCGGCGGCGATTATATCTATGTGAGACAGGGCGGCACGAAAACCGTCTTCCGCTACTCTATTCCTACAAATACTTGGGCAAATTGGACAACGATAGCTCAAGCTCCGGCCAACTTGATGTGGAGCGAATTAGCTTATGCCGGAGGGGATAACCTTTATGCTCTAGCGGGGAATAATAACGCAATTTTTTATCATTACTCAGTTACTAATAACATATGGAGTACCTCGACGCCGGCCCTAGGAAATGTTAACGCGGGATCTTCAATGGCTTATACTGGTGGCAACTATATTTATGCTTTTCAGGGGAATAATACCCCTTCTTTCTGGCGCTTTGCTATTGATACTGGAACTTGGGTTGCTTTGTCGTCTGTTCCGGCCAATGTCAGGTGGGGAGGATCGCTGGTCTATGCCAATGGATATCTTTACGGCCGCCAGGGCAATGGCAGCTCTGCTTTCTGGCGTTATCGCGTTAGTAATTAGCGGAGTGTGAGGAAATGATATTAAAAAGCACCGAATTTTTCGGTGCTTTTAAGTAGGCATTATTTATTTTTACTTATTTCAATTATTTTGTTCTGCAAATCAGTTTCATCTCCCGGCTCAAATAGCATGTCACCCTTGCCCATCAGTTCCGGAATTCCGCCGAGACGACTAGCAATGACAGGTAAGCCAGCGGCGTGAGCACCGTAAATCACGGTTGGAGAGTTTTCATAGCAAAGGGAAGGTAGGATTAAGCAATCACTCTTCGACATAATCTTAGCTGTTTCTTCATATGATAATGGGCCGAGAAATATAATCCTGGCGTCGTCTTTAGCTGACTCTTTGGCAGCTGCCAGGCTGGCGCCTCCGCCGCGAATAGCAATCGTTAAAGTTAGGTCCGGATTATTTATTTTTTTGAAGGCACTAATCAACAGAAATATCCCTTTTTGTGATTCCACTTGGCCGACAAAAAGAAAATTTTGGGCTGCTACCCTGACCTCTTTTCTGGCACTCGAGCTATATGGCCAGACAAAGGGCCTGATTTCTTGTTCAGAATCATTGAAGAAGCCGTATTTCTTATGTATTTCCATTAGCCATTTTGAGGGCGAAATTACCTTGGCTGGAGAGGAGAAAAGGGGGCGGGTTAAGGACTGATAAATCTTAGCCGGACAGGCATCAATTTTTTTTTCCTGGCCGCAGATCATTAGTCCGGAAGGATGGATAAGCTGGATGTCATGGAGGAAATGTTCATGGCGAATTTTTAATTTCTTGATGACGCGAGGTGTGAGGAAGCCGATACCCATTAAGTTGTGGGTAATGATTAAGTCTGGCTTTTCGCTTTTTAGAATTTTTCTAAGTTGCCGGGCTTTGCCGACAGCCAGGAGATTGCTGATTTGCCAGAGAGCGCGATAGGCGAGGGAATGGCGACTGAGATTATAGAATTCCGAGCTAAGATAATAGACTTTTTCTGAACAGGCTTCATCTGTTTTTTCTGATGGTTTTTTTGGACGGCTGCTAATAATAAAAACCTGGTGTCCGGCTGTGCGATAATCTGCCGCCATCATACTGACGGCCGTCTCAGCGCCGCCATGGCTATAGGCTCCGTATAGGTTATGGATTAATCCGATTTTCATGTTATTTAAATAAGCTCAGTAATTTTTCTGACATAATGGCTTGACTGTATTTTGTTTCTGCTAGTTGTCTAGCTTTCAAGGACATCTCTTTGGATAGGGAATGGTCGCTAAGATAGCGGCGCAATTTTTCTTCCAGGTCAGTAATATCGCCGGCCTTAACCAAGAAACCTTCTTGACCGTCAGTAAAGACGCTGCGCACTCCTGGCAAATCTGAGGCCATGACCGGCACGCCGCAGGCCAAAGCTTCAATCAATACGATTCCAAAAGCTTCATTGCTATTTATTGACGGCAGGATTAAGAGATCGGCTTGCTGATAGGCACGGACCAAATCCTTATCTGCCAGTTTGCCGGCGAATGTCACGCGCTTGGCCAGGCCGAGGCGGAAGGCCAGTGATTCATATACAGAGCGCCGGTCGCCGTCGCCGACAATTGTCAGGGTAAAATTTAAATCAGTCAGTCCCGCTATGGCGCGTAAAAGTATCTCCACGCCTTTGAAGTAATGAGCAGAATCCAGTCCGCCAACAAAGAGCAGATCACTTCGGTCGCGTTTGATGAATTTTTTCTTGACGAAGTTCACCATCTCTTTGGCTTTAACGAGGAATTGATTTTCCGTGGCTCGGTTAAGCTTGCTCGGTTGAAATTTATGCAAGTCTATCGCAAAAGGAATTTCACGAAATTTTTCCGGATGAGCAGCATAATAATTCTTGATTTGGCTATGTTTAATATAGTCGAGGCTGGCAGAAACTATCAGGTCGGCTTGTTGGAGCAGAGAATTCCTGATCAAGCGACTCGGCAGGCTCAGCACTTGAGCGAAGGGGCTGAGGCCGGCGACATCCATATGGTAATGAATTATCAGTTTTGGTTTTTTATAAAATAATCTGGATAGCCAAATGATGGCATCTGTTCCAAAGTATGGATAGTGGAGATAGATATAATCGAAGTCTTTGAGCTGCCAAAGAAGGGATCCGAGGACAGAGCCGTGGCCATGCTTAAGCCAGGGTCGAGTAGTAAAAGGCGTGAAGTCATGAACTTCATATTCTGCTTGGAGTAGTTGACTGATGGTTTTGGCACTGTTGCCGATACCGCCGGCATAAGGCGGAAAAGTGCAGACGACGGAAGCGATTTTCATGGTTATTTTTTTAAAGTCATTTGACGAACAATCTCTGTTAAATTTCTATCCATCTTGGCTAGGTCCAGGCGGAGGCGGAAAACTAAATAGAATAAAGCTAGGACGGCTAAATAAATTAAGAAATTGATACCGCTGCCGGAAAAGCCGAGCGAGGCGACGAGTCTATCTATCTGCTTAATAAAGATAATGGCGCCAGCTGATAGCGCCCAAAAAGACAGCCACAAGAAAAATTCATTTTTACTTATTAAGTTTTTCTTTTTTTGGATAACCAGACGGAAAACAAAGAAGAGAATGATGATGATGGCGAGTAATTGTTGCAGCATAATATTATTTAATTATCTTATGGATGAGTAGATCGCGGGCGACTTTAAAGCCGCCAGATAACTTCTGTCCGAAATGATGGTAAACGACTGTAATCGGTACTTCGGCTATCCGCAAACGCTGTCTAAAAGCTTCAATCTGAATCTCACTGTTATGAGCCATCTCCCGATTACCGATGCGGATGCTTTCAGCGGCCGAACGGCTCATCGCCCGAAAACCGTTCTGCGGGTCGCTTAACCTGATGCCCAGAATAAGGCGGGTAAAGATATGAGCCAAGGGCATGATTATTATTCTTTTGACAAATGGCAGATTAGCCTTCTTGCCTAAGAAGCGGGAACCGAAAACAATGTCGGCTTGGCCGGAGATAATTGGCGCTACCATGTCTTTTATTTCTGAGGACAGGAATTGATCGTCAGCGTCAAAATGAACAATAATATCCGCCCCTTCGCTTAAGGCATAGTCATTGCCGGTCTGCAAAGCCGCTCCTTGGCCGCGGTTAATTGGGTGGCGGAAGACAGTGGCTCCGGCGGCAGTTGCCAATTCCGATGTCTTATCTTGAGAGCAGTCATCAATGACGACTACTTCGTCAACATAAGGCCGGACGTCGGCAATTACTTTGGCGATATTTTTTTCTTCATTCCAAGCAGGGATGACGCAGGTTATTTTCATAGATTATTCAGCCTTAGTATTGCCGGACAAGATTATTAAATCAGGCCGTCCCGAGTTTTTTGCTGGCGGTCGGAGGCTAGAGGAACGAAGCCATCTTGCAAAATAAGTTTCGCTAATTCTTCTTGATGCATTTTGAGATTTTGCCCCTCATGGTTTATCAAAAATTCTCTGACGGCCGGACTAACTTTTAAGACCTCAAAGAGGCCGATAGTTTTCCGCTGGTGCTGGTTTTTTAGGCGCTTACTTCTCTTTAGTACTGCCAGTCGCTGGTTAGTAATTATCTTAAGGTTATCAAGCTTTAATTTCAAGGGTAGCGGACAGGCCATGATTTTTTCTATTGCCACTAAGCAATTTTCGGCACTGATTGCGCCAAAGACCAGGCGGCCACTGGCAGCTGCCTGACAGGCCTCTTTTAGAGATTCGGCATTATCTAAATCGTCAGAATAAATTACTTGTGAATCGATTTTCATGATTTTATCCCAGTTCCTGGGATTGGAGCCCATGGTTGTGATACCGGGAATATCATAAGCGCGATATTTCATTAAGGCATAGGCGCTTCTAGAACTATCACCCATTTCTAGCAGGAGAGCATTTAAGGTAGCGCTTTTTCCGGAACCTTCCGGAGAGCTAATAAGTACTAATCCGGACTTTCGAGCCAATGATTTTTTTAAGGTTTGAAGATCTGCCCTTTGCAAGCCGAGCTGACTGAGGCGCCAAAGGGTCGGGGACTTCTTAACGAAATTGATGATGACTTTCTCGCTGCCAGCTTCCGGCAAGATAGTTAAATAAAAATACCGACAACCGTTCTTATGCGGCAGTTTACAGTATTTCTGGGAAACTAATTCGTCAGGCGCAATGGAGGTAATTTTCCGCAAAGAAGAGAGGAATTCTTTTTCCAGCCGTTTCGGCAGGATCAGACTTTGCTTGTCCGTCCCGGGACAAAAGCAATCGAGTACGAGACGATTGTCATGCTTGTGGATGACGAGGTGCTCCGCTCCTTCGGTGTTGGCGTAATTAAAAATCTTGGTGATTATTTTTTGGCTCATAGTTTTATCTTAATGAGCTCATTATAACATAGTTTTGTATTATTTTAAAATGTGATAAACTAAAAATATCCTGATAATTCGCATATTTTTTATGGCCTACTCAAATTTATACGCACGTTTTTATTCTTTTCGTCAAGAGGTGGCGGCAGCCTTTTCGACTCTCTGGCGTTTCACTTCCAGCCGCATCTATTTCGGGTTAGCCTGTCTTTTTCAACTTGCCGGCTGGCTGCAGGCCGCCTATATTTATCGGAACCTGAGCGGCGATTTATTAGTCCTGCATTATAATATTGATTTTGGTATTGATTTGGTTGGTGCGCCGTGGCGGATTTTCTTATATCCCGCCTATGGTTTGGGAATCTTCCTGTTTAATTGGCTCTTGGCGGCCGCCTTGCATCGTCGTTTTCATTTCCGCATCTTCGCCAACCTCTTATTATCATCGGCCCTGATCTTTTCCTTGCTAATTTGTTTGGCTCTAATGTTTATATATTTGATTAATTTTAGATAATCTCCTTTTATGATGGAATTTTACATCGTGAAGATCTTGTTTTTCTCAGCTCTCGCTTTTATTTTTACAATTATCGTGGCACCGCTCTTAACTCATTACTTGTATAAGTATAAGCTGGGTAAGAAAATTAGGAATGCCGGTGAAACACCGATATTTAGCGGATTACATGCTCATAAAGAGGGAACGCCGACGATGGGTGGTGTCTTGATTTGGGGAACGGTATTGGTTTTTATCTTCGGATTTTCTCTCCTTAGTGATTTTTTTCCTGATACCATCTTTCAGCACCTGAACTTCTTATCCCGCTCGGAAACATTGTTGCCGCTGGGCGCCTTAGTGATTACGGCGCTGATTGGACTGGTTGATGATTGGTTGGATGTTCGCGGCAAAGGTGTCTTGGGCGGCGGCGGCTTGAAGCTCCGGCATCGCTTGTTAATTTATACTTTAATTGCCATTGCCGGCGCTCTCTGGTTCTATTTCAAGCTGGACTGGACAGTTTTTCATGTCCCATTCTTCGGCAATTTTGAGATTGGCGCTTGGTATATTCCTATTTTTATTTTCATCATCGTGGCCACTTCATTTTCGGTTAATGAAACTGACGGACTCGACGGTTTGGCCGGTGGTACACTCCTCATCTCTTTTGCCGCTTATGGCATTATCGCCTTTTTATTGGGCCGCTTTGAACTGGCTACTTTTTGCGGAGTCATTATCGGTGCCTTGCTCGCCTTCCTGTGGTTCAATATCCCGCCCGCCCGCTTCTATATGGGGGATACTGGTTCAATGAGTCTCGGTGTGACTTTGGGAATTATTGCCATGATGACTAATAATTCACTCCTGTTAATTCCGATTGGCGTCATCTTTCTACTGGAATCCCTGTCGGTCATCATTCAGCTATCATCAAAAAAGTTTCGGGGCAAGAAAGTTTTCTTGTCGGCTCCAATTCATCATCACTTCCAGGCCATCGGCTGGTCAGAGGCTAAGGTGGTGATGCGTTTCTGGGTAATAGCGGCGATTGGTGCGGCGACTGGACTAATGATTTTCTTGCTTGATCAAAAATTTTAAACTATGTGGGGAAAATTTAGACATAAAAAAACGGCAGCCGTTACCGGCCATGAACCGGATAAAAGCCTGATGACGGCTTTATTCGTCTTATTGGCGTTTGGTCTGGTGATGCTCTTCAGCGCTTCTTCCATTGTTTCTTATGCTCGCTTCGGCAATACCTATCATTATTTTTTGGGTCAGGTAATCAGCTTAAGCATTGCTTTGGTCGTATTTTTTGTGGTTATTCGCATCGATTATCATTTATGGAAAAAGTTTGCCAGTTTTTTTCTGTTATTTTCCATTGTCTTACTACTTTTAGTTTTTGTGCCCGGCTTGCGTTCGGAATACGGCACGGCGCGCAGCTGGATTAATGTTTTTGGTCGATCATTCCAGCCCTCGGAATTAGTGAAAATATCTTTCCTGATTTATTTGGCCACTTGGCTGGAGGCAAAGAAAGGCGAGCTCGGCAGCTTAACGCGCGGCGTTATTCCTTTCGTGGTCATTCTCGGAGTTATCAGCGTTTTAATGCTAATGCAGCCGGATTTAGGGACTTTATTTATTATCGCCTTTACGGCTCTCGTCGTTTTTTTTGCCGGCGGCGGCAAGATGACTCATATCATTATCGCGATGTTTCTGGCTGTCTTGGCTTTTTTTCTGTTTGTTAGCTTATCCTCTTCGTATCGCAGCGACCGCTTTAAATGTTTAGAAGATCCGAGTTATAGCGCCCAAGATAAATGTTATCAGATTAATCAATCTTTGATTGCGGTAGGTTCCGGCGGTTTTTTTGGCAGAGGTATTGGGCATAGCCGGCAGAAGTTCATGTATTTACCGGAAGTCTGGGGCGATTCAATCTTTCCAATTATCGCCGAAGAGACCGGATTCTTCTTCTCATCACTTTTGATATTGTTGTACTTGTTCATTTTTTACCGGGGCCTATTAATTGCTCGGGCGGCGCCGGATATCTATGGCAGCTCTTTGGCGACTGGCATTGTTGTCTGGTTATCCATTCAATCCTTCCTGAATATCGGCGGCATGATTAACCTGATTCCGATGACCGGCGTACCTCTCCCTTTCGTCTCGGCTGGTGGATCGGCTGCTTTATCATCACTGCTCGCGATGGGTATCCTCTTAAATATAAGTAAACATACTAAACGATTACATGGATAAGCAAAATATCAAAACTATCATGTTCAGCGGCGGCGGTTCTGGCGGTCCAGTGGTGCCGCTTTTAGCCGTGGCCGAAGAATTATTCAGGGAATCTGTCGAGATTGGAAACGTGAAACTAAATCTAGTCTTTGTCGGTACGAAGCGCGGCCCGGAGAAAGAAATGGTTAGTTCTTATAACCAGGAAACCGGACCGATGGAATTTGTGCCTCTTATCAGCGGTAAATGGCGGCGGTATTTATCTATCCACAATCTCTTAGACATATTTAAAATTGTTGCGGCGTTTATCCAATCATTTAGTATTTTATCCCGCTATCAACCGCAGATTATCATCAGTGCCGGTGCTTTTGTCAGTGTGCCATTGGTCTGGGCGGCTGCCATCAAGAAAATTCCGATTCTTATCCATCAGCAGGACTTGCGTCCTGGTTTAGCCAATCGGCTCATGGCCCCGTTTGCGCGCACGATTACTGTAGTTTTTGATAAGTCTTTAATTGATTACGGACCGCGGGCAGTTTTGGCCGGCAATCCGATTCGCCGGTCTCTGGAAACGGCGGACGAACAATTAATTAAGAAGCTGAAAAATGACTTTAAACTAGATAATTCCATTCCCTTGGTATTATTCTTCGGCGGCGGCTTAGGCGCCACCGGCATTAACCGTTTGGTTTTTAAAGCATCATCGGAACTAGCCCGTCATTATCAGTTAATCCATCTGACTGGTAAAGGTAAGTTGCCGGATAATCCTGAGCTTCTGAAAATGCAGCATTATCATATTTTAGAAATGATGGATAACCGAACCTTGTCCACTCTTATCTCTATTGCAGATTTAGTGGTGACCCGCGCCGGCTTAAGTACTCTCACCGAATTATCATATTGGCGGAAGCCAGCGATTCTTATTCCGATGCCACAATCGCATCAGCAGGATAATTCTGCATATTTTGCTAATCTAAAAGCGGCTATAAATATTGATCAAGACAGTTTGACTCCAGAAAAGCTGACTCAGGCTGTGAAAGATATCTTAAACGATCCGGTTCTCAAGAGAGAATTAAGCAATAATATCGGTAAAGCTATTAAGCGCGATGCGGCCGTCACCATTAGCTCAATCATTACAGAAATTATCAGCCCACTATGAAAATAAAAAACATTTATCTGATTGGCATTAAAGGTGTAGGCATGACCATGTTGGCGCAGTTTTTATCGGCTCATGGCCATCGGGTTGCAGGATCAGATATCGCGGATTCATTTATGACCGACAAGGTTTTGCGTCAAGCGAAGATAAAAGTAAGCTCGCCGTTTTCCGAAAATAATTTGCCGGCCAAGCCGGACCTGATAATTCACTCTTCCGCCTATAACCCTAATAATAATCCGGAGCTCGCCTATATCCGGAAGAATAAAAAAAGGTTTGCCGGCATACCTGTTTTAACTTACGCCGTTGCTCTGGGCCAAGTCTTTAATGAATATGACGGTATTGCTGTCTGTGGTAGTCATGGTAAGACGACGACTTCCGCTTGGCTCGGCTATGTTTTAATGAAGGCTGGTCTTGAACCGAATGTCTTGGTGGGCTCCCGCGTGCCACAATTCAAAGGTAGTAGCCTGAAGGGTCAGTCCAATCTTTTCGTCGCCGAAGTAGATGAATATCAGAATAAGCTCCAGTATTTTCAGCCGCAGGGAGTGGTTTTGAATAATATTGATTATGATCATCCGGACTTCTTTAAGACTGAAGCGGCCTATACGAAAGTCTTCGCTGATTTTATTAAGAAAATTCCGACTAAAGGTTTTTTGGTAATAAATGGCCGGGACCAGGAGACGCAAAAAATTAAGAAGCATTGCCGCGGACGGATACTTTCATATGATTTAGCACCGGAGGCCAAGACTTTTGTCGAAGCGGAAGAAGCTATTGATGCCGTCTCGCTGGCGCACGGATTTAAGCCGCGGGATAATAAGCGAGCCGTAGTTGATTATTTGGCTTATGACTTACGCCTGAAAGACGGCTATCAGATGTTTAAGGTTGCCTATCGCGAGATCAGCTTGGTCCGTCAGGCCCGTTCTGAACTCGTTTCCGGTTTAGGGGAATTTAAAATTAAGCTTTGGGGTGAGCATAGCGTCTTAAATTCCTTAGGCGTGATAGCTGCAGCCACCGCCTTAAAAGTACCACTCCTTAAAATTAAAAGCGGCTTAGCCGGCTTTACCGGCACTGAACGCCGCGCTCAGGTTTTGGGTTCATATCATGGCGCTCTGATAATTGATGATTACGCGCATCATCCGACAGAAATTCAGGCGACTTTATCGGGCTTACGCGCCCATTACGCCGGCAAGAATCTGATTACAGTTTTTCATCCTCATACCTTCACCCGGACAAAGGCCTTGTTTAAGGATTTTGCCATCAGTTTTTCCGATTGCGATGAGCTCATTGTTTTAGATATTTACGGATCTGCTCGCGAACAGTCTGGCGGCGTCTCTAGCCGTGAGTTAGTGGCCGCCATTATTAAGCATAATCAAGCTCATAAGATTAAGCAGCCGGTTAAGTTCTTGGCGACTATGCCGGAAGTAATAAAATATTTGCGCCCGCGCCTATTATCCCAGGACGTCCTATTGTTAATGGGGGCGGGGGATATTTTCCGAATTGGGGAGGAATTGCTGAAAAAGTAATTAATCAGTGTTTTTCAGTTAATAAATTAGCTAATGTTAATAAATAAATCGTCTAAAATCAGGCGATTTTTTTATAGCAGCCTTGCTGAAATCATAAAAATGTTGTAATGTTTATCAGTTCTGGCCGTATACTATAATGTCGGTCGCTTCCGCATTAGAAATAAATTTATATATATGAGTAAAGAATTGGACGACAAAACTGAAAAAGAGAGTATTTCCTGGAGCCGCTTCTGGGCGGAGTTATGGCGTTTGCTAGCGCCATTTAAGAAGATGTTCGGCGCTATTGCCGCCATTATTCTGACCGCCGCTCTGTTAGACCTGGTTAAGCCTTACGTCTTAAAGGTAATTATTGACGGCTTGACCGGCTTTTCCGATGGCCGCTTATTTTCCCGTGACCAGTTTATCTTTTTCCTGAAGCTCATTGCTTTGTATCTAGCGACCGATGAATTCCGATCATTTATTCAATATTTAAGCGATCGGCGCATCTTGAAGATGTTGGTTAAGGTGGAATATTTCTTGGGCATGAAGTCTCAGGAAAAACTCGTCGCTCTTTCTCTCGGCTATCATGAACGCCAGAATACTGGCGCGAAAATTGTGAAAATTGAGCGTGGTTCAGAAAGAATCTCTTCGTTTTTAAACAGTATTTTTTGGGAGGTCTTGCCGACCGCTTTTCAGTTGGTGGTGACTATTATTGCTTTGTTTTGGACGGATTGGCGGATTGGTTTGTCATTTATGGTCTTCGCACCAATTTTCATTTTTATTACCTATTGGTCAAATAAGCGGATGTACCCGATTCGCAAGGCTATATATAAAGACTATGAAGTGGCTTCCGGCAAAATGGGGCAAGCCATTGTTAACATTAATGCTGTCCAATCATTTGTTCAAGAAGAAAATGAACTTAAAGGCTTCGATGCCATTAAGACAAATATTCGTGATAATGAGGATAGGCAGTATGGCTGGATGATGAAAATAGGGATGGGTCGAAATTTCATTGTTGATACCGGCCGTTCTATCGTTTTATTTCTCGGTGTCTACTTGGTTTATAAAGGTCTGATGACTGTGGGCTCGCTGATCTTTGTCTTTACACTGAGTGAAAAGGCTTACGCTTCCTTGTTTCGCTTATCCCGTTTTTATGACCGCATGGAAGAGGGCCGGGAAGGTGTTAATCGTTTATTGCAATTATTTAATGAAGAGAGTGAGATTACTAACCCTGATAATGGTCTGAGGCCTGAAAATATTCAGGGAGAAATTACTTTTGACAACACCTCTTTCTATTACGATTTGAGTAAACGGGCAGCGGTTTGTGAATTAAATTTCACTATTCCGGCCGGAAAAATTACTGCTCTTGTCGGTCCGTCTGGTGGCGGCAAGACCACTATCGCCCGCTTAGCCTATCGTCATTATGATCCGCAGTCAGGTCGTGTTCTGCTTGATGGCCATGATTTACGCGACTATGATCTTCATGGTTTCCGCAAATTCTTGGCAATTGTGCCGCAGGAAGTGGAAATTTTTGACCTGACGGTGGCGGAAAATATTGCCTATGCCCGTCCGGAGGCAACTCGCGAGGAAGTTATGGAAGCGGCCAGAATTGCTAATGCCGATGAGTTCATTAACCGCTTGGATAAAGGTTATGAAACTTTGACCGGCGAACGAGGCGTGAAATTATCCGGCGGCCAGCGCCAGCGGTTGGGTATCGCTCGAGCTATTCTGGCTAATCCCCGCGTTTTGATTTTTGATGAAGCGACTTCCAATCTTGATAGCCAAAGTGAAGTGCTGATTCAGGATGCCATGAAAAAAATCAGTCAGGACAGAACTATGGTTATTATCGCGCACCGCTTGAGTACTATTAAGCAGGCTGACAACATTGTGGTGCTGGAAGGCGGCCGCGTAGCTGAGACGGGGACTCATAAGGAGTTAGCCAATGCCGATGGTGGCTTGTATGCCAAACTCTTGAAGCTGCAGGCGATGGGAGAGGTTGATTAAATAAATATGATTAAGGGGGTGTATAACAGATAGATTGAACCGTCTATCTGTTTTATATTTGACAAGCAAGCTAGGGCTATATATTCTATATTTGTACATTAACAATTAAAAATGATGGTGATCATGAAAAATTTTGAAAATATTCTTGGCGAGGAAGGTGTTAGTGATTCGGATATCTCTATCCTGAAGAGAAGACTACTCGTTAGTATCAAGCAGCTGGAATACTATGCCAAGGAAGATTATTTAGAGCTGGGTATTAGTGAAGCGACAGCAAATATTCTTGTCGAAATATCTAAACGATACTCAAAAGGGAAGTACTGAAATTTATCGACCGGCGGACCAAATTGGTCCGTTTTTTTATTTTTAACGGTTCTTATATGCACCAACGATGCTTCGATTTACTATTTAACTTTCATCGATTATAATTAAAGTATGCTAACCATCGAAAAAAACATTGATCTGACTCCATATACAACTTTGAAGATCGGCGCCCCCGCCGAGTTTTTTGCCGTTCTGAAATCGCGGGCAGATTTAATTGAAGCTATCGCTTGGGCTAAGAAGAATAAGAAAGCTATCTGGATTCTGGGAGGAGGCTCTAATGTCTTGATATCAAAGAAGATAAGAGGATTGGTTTTGAAGAATGAAATCAAGGGTATGGCTATAAAAAAAGAATATAAGCAGGCTGTAGTGGTTGAAGCTATGTCTGGTGAAAGTTGGAGCGGTTTCGTTAATTATACCGTCATTAATAAACTGAGCGGCTGCGAAAACCTCTTCCTGATCTATGGGACCGTTGGCGCGGCTCCGGTCCAGAATATCGGCGCTTATGGCGTAGAACTGAAAGATGTCTTTGAATCCCTAGTGGCCGTTGACCTAAAAACTGGGAGGGAGAAGATTTTTAAGGCAAATGACTGCGCCTTCGGATACCGCAATAGTGTCTTTAAAGGTAAGTTAAAAGGCAGATATTTCATTTATTCAGTTGCTTTGAGATTGAGCAAAAAACCGATCTTAAAGCTAGACTACGGATCACTTCGCGAGAAGCTCTTGGAGAAGGGAATTAAGCAGCCCAGTTCAAAGGAGGTTATTGATATAATCTTTGAGATTCGTAACAGCAAGCTCCCTAATCCTATAAATTTTCCTAATGCTGGCTCATTTTTTAAGAATATTGAGGTTAATTCCAGTGCCTATAAGAGTCTTTTAAAACTCTATCCAGAGATGCCGTCATTTCCCGTTTCTAAGAACAAGGTTAAAATTCCGGCTGGCTGGCTGATTGAAAAGGCTGGTTTTAAGGGTAAAAAATTCGGTCCGGTCGGTATGTACGAGAAGCAAGCTCTGATTTTCGTGAATTTCGGCGGTGCCAGTGCCAAGCAGGCCATGGCTCTAGTTAAGAAGATTCAGGGTGTTATTAAGAAGAAATTCGGCCTTGATTTGGAGGCGGAAGTTAATATTATTTGACGTTTTGAGTTAAATGCTGTTTTATTGCTAAATTTCTGCTATTTTTCTGTATTAATCGATTTTTCCTGTGGATAAGTCGATTTTTTTTTGTTTGGTGATATTGACAGATTATCAATATATTACCATTAATTAGGCTATTTTAATGATTATTTCTATTGAGTCTTGACTTATTTTAAAACTAATGCTAAACAATAGGAGTTCTTTTAAAACAGAATAAATCGTAGGTAACCGCGTCAAGGACCAACATTCAACAAAAATTGATTGAACATGAGAAAAAGTTTATTTTCATTCAGTACGATAGCCATCGCTATCATGTTTGTATTATCATTCGGATGTAACAAGTCAGATGACTTTTTACCGGATACCGGAGGACAAGATGTGTCCTTTGAAATCCAGAATAACAGTTTGTTAAACAAGACCAAAAATGGCGGCGGTGACATTAAATGTCAAGATCATTTAGCTAGCTATGCAAAAGTTGTAATTGATGGTCAAGTGCAAAAAATATCAGCATTTTATGTAGCTGGTAAACTTTACACCAATACCATTAGCTTGCAGCCAGGTAATCATATTATTTCTGACTTTCTTGTTTATTGGGATGGTGGAACAACTTCGACTGAAAACGACGATGTTCTTATCTCAGCTACACCTCATGCTGGCAGTACTTTTGGCTCGTATGTGCAGAATCCTTTAAACATCGATTTTGCAGTTAAGGCTGATAAGAAAACAGCTGTTTTGATTGAAGTGTTGTGCTATGTTCCTCAGGATCAAGCCTCTTTCGGTTTTGTATACTTTGGTGCTGAAGAAGTAATCGTTCGCACGATGAATTTCTTCGGTGACTTCTGTATCAAAAGCAGAACTGACTATGCAAGATCAAGATACAATGAACAAACAGGTTGGAATAGCGCTCTTGGCGAATATATTGACGTGCCAGCAATCGCTAAAATTGAAGTGTTAAGGAAACAAGGAAACGGTTCATGGGAGCTACAAAACACTTTCTCTAACTCATCACAAGGTGAGACAGTTAAAGTGACTTATGGTGACTATAAAAACGTAACTGACTCTTTCCAAATGAAATTGTATATCTACGTTAAGGTAGGTCAAGATTTCGTTTACAAACATTTCAAAACTTGGATGTTTAAAGATGCTGAAGAAATATTAACAAAAACAGACAGCAAAGGAAAAACAACTTATTATGTACTTGGATCATGTACGCCAAATGCAAATTATATCATTCCAGCTTACCTTAATTTACCGGAAGTTGCCACCTACACTATTACCGGTGCTTATGCTCCAGGTTCTAAAGGTGGTTACGTTGATGCTAAATTATCTAACATTGGTCCAGGTTACGACCTACCTAATGGAACATATGCTAGCTTCTGCGCTGATCATTTGATTGATATTTATGTTGGTGTTGATTATCGCATGGATGTTTATTCTTCAATGTATCCAGATGCTTTACCTTTATATGCTCGTCAATCAAAATGGGCTAAAATCAATTGGTTGATTAATCATATTGGTTTAGAAGGTAGCAATAATCTTTATCCTGGTTACAATTGGTCAGATTTGCAAGGTGCAATCTGGTTACTTGAACAACCAACCCCTTGGAATGGTCATGCATATTCAGGAGTACCTAATGTCACTCCGATGATGACTTTAATGGCAGCTAATGCTAATGCAAATTATACTGGTTATGAAATCCCAACCGGTGGCTGGGCTTGCGTAATATTTGTTCCAGAAGGAACAGACTTTAACGCTAAATCAGCAAAAGTTCAGACTATGTTTGTTCGCGTTGATCCTTGATCAAGCAAATAATCACGATTTGATTAAATAAGTACGGGCGCTAGATTTCATATCTAGCGCTTTTTTTATTAATTTTTGGAATTCGGGTTTGCTGGGATTGCCGAGGCTTGACTTATTTTAAAACTAATGTTATATATAATGAGTTCTTTTAAAACAGGATAAATCGTAGGTAACCGCGTCAAGGACCAAAGTTGAACAATAATTTGATTAACATGAAAAAAGTGTTTTCATTATCATCGATCGCTGTTGTGGCGATATTATTTATCTTTATGTTCGCCTGTAATAAGCAGGAAGATTTATTGCCAGATACCGGAGGACAGGATGTGTCCTTTGAAATCCTGAATAACAGTTTGTTAAATAAGACAAAAAATGGCGGCGGTGACATCGAATGTCAAGATCATCTTGCCAGTTATGTAAAAGTTGTCATTGACGGTCAGGTGCAAAAGATCGCTGCATTTTATGTAGCCGATAGACTTTACAGTAATACTGTCAGTATGCAGCCAGGCAGCCATATTATTTCCGACTTTCTTGTTTATTGGGATGGTGGAACTACTTCGACTGAAAACGACGACGTTCTTATCTCAGCTACACCTCATACTGGCAGTACTTTTGGCTCGTATGTGCAGAATCCTTTGAACGTTGAATTCAATGTTAAAGCTGATAAGAAAACAGCTGTATTGATTGAGGTTTTATGTTATACACCTCAAAATCAAGCCTCTTTCGGCTTTGTATATTTCGGTGCAGAGGAAGTAATCGTTCGTACGATGAACTTCTTTGGTGACCTTTGTATTAAAAGCAGAAGCGCTTATGCTGGGTCAGAATATGAACACCAAACCGAATGGGCTAACGCTCTTGGTGAATTTATTGATGTTCCTGCGATTGCTAAAATCGAAGTGTGGAGAAGCCAAGACGGCGGTGCCAGCACTTTACAGAACACTTTTTCTAACAGTATCCAAGGGGAAACCGTTAAGGTGACCTATGGCGACTATAAGTCAAAGAATGATAAATATGAATTTAAACTCTTCATTTATCAAAAGATTGGCAGCGCTTTCGTGTATCATTATGTTAAGTCTTTCATCTTTCAAGATGCCGAAGAATTGCTAAGCAAAACTGATAGTCATGGCAAAACTACTTATTATGTACAAGGAACTTGCACTCCCGGAGCTAATTATATCTTTGATGAGTATGTCGACGTGCCAGTAGTGGTATGTGCGTATTCTCAAGGTTATTATTTTGCAGCTCCAAAGGTTTGGCCAGCACCGGGCACAGTTACAGTAGGCGGAAAAACTTATACTGAAGCAGAAGGCAAGGCTATCTGGTTGGCTAGTCCGAATAATTCGGTCTCTAAAAAAGCCTTTACCCAGGCAGCAGCCATTAAGCTATCTAATGTTACTGGAGTACCTAGCGTAGCCGCTCAGGTGGCTATAATTGATGCTTGGCTGGGAAGTCTCCCTAAGCTTTCTCCAAGTTACTTGCCAAATCAGTCTTCAGTTGATGCTGCTTTATATGGTAAGGCTAGCGACGCTTCTGGTTGGATAGGGGATTGGATTGAGGATAATCATTGTGAAGATTAATAGAAGGAATAATAAGCAATAAAGCTCTGGGCCGTTCAATTGAACGGCCTCTTTTTATAGACAAATACTTGTATTTGGATATATTACGGCTGTGGATAAGTAGATAGAGTGCTAAGATAAATTGACAATACAGCAATTAAATATTATAAAATCGGCTATTTTAAAGGGTTTAAGTGCGGGGTCTTGACTTATTTTAAAACTAGTGCTATACATAAGGAGTTCTTTTAAAACAGAATAAATCGTAGGTAACCGCGTTAAGGACCAAAAAGTTGAACAAAAATTTGATTAACATGAAAAAAGTGTTTTCATTATCATCGATCGCTGTAGCGATTATGTTTGTTTTTATGTTTTCTTGTAATAAAACTGACGATCTTCTTCCTGATGTAGGCGGACAGGACGTAAGTTTTGAAATTACCAATAATACCAGTAGTAATACCAAAAAAGATTCCGGCGAAGGCGAAAGAAGGCAAGGCGACATCGTTTGTACCGATTATTTAGCTTCTTACGTGAAGATGGTTATTAACGGACAGGTGCAGAAAGTAGCAACTTTCTACGTGTCTGGTAAATTGTATACTAATACAATTTCTTTGCCAGCATCTCCAGAGGGCGTGGAATACACAGTAAGTGATTTTCAAGTGTTCTTTGATAAAGGAACACCGAGTAACGAATCGGACGACATTCTAATTTCAGCTACACCTCATGCTGGCAGTACTTTTGGATCATATGTGCATAATCCTTTGAACATGCAGTTTGTAGTAAAAAGCGACAAGAAAACTGCTATTGCTATCGAAGTATTGTGTTACGAACCTAAGGACCAAGCGTCATTTGGTTTTGGCTATTTTGGAGCTGAAGAAGTTATAGTTCGTACTATTAATTTCTTTGGTGACTTCTGTTTATCACCAAAAAGTGAATATTTAGAATCAGAATATGCCAAGCAAACCGAATGGGCTAATTCAATTGGTGAATTTATCGACGTTCCTGCAATTGCCAAAATCGAAGTTTGGAGAGCTCAAGGAACCGGTGCTTCAACTTTACAAAACACTTTTAGTAATAGCGTTCAAGGTGAAACCATTAAGGTAACCTACGGAGACTACAAAGCTAAAAATGATAAATATGAATTCAAACTTTATATCTATCAAAAAATGGGAACATCTTTCGGTTATAAATATGTTAAATCATTTATTTTCGAAGATGCTCAAGCTTTAGCTTCAACTTCTGACGCTCATGGAACGACTACATATTATGTACTCGGCGACTGTATGCCGACTGCAAATTATGTAATTCCAATTATCAAGTAACGAAGGGCTGCAAGTGAAATAGAAATTTAGAATACGCGCGTTAGACTTTTGTCTAGCGCGTTTTTTTATTGGCTGAATGTGGGGATTAGGCTTGATTTGCAGGCTGATTTACGATAGGATAGAATAATAATACAAACATATGACTTCACAAGACTTACGTCAAAAATATTTAGATTTTTTTAAGAATAGGAATCACGTGGTGATATCCAGCTCTTCTTTGATTCCGGAAAATGATCCGACCGTCCTGTTTACAACGGCCGGCATGCATCCGCTCGTCCCGTACCTGATGGGCCAGAAACACCCATCGGGAACACGCTTGGTTGATGCTCAGAAATGCATCCGGACTGGCGATATTGAAGAAGTGGGCGACGTGACGCACCATACTTTTTTTGAAATGATGGGGAATTGGTCCCTGGGTGATTATTTTAAAACAGAATCCATTAATTATAGTTGGAAGTTTTTGACCGGCAGTGAAGGGCTGGGACTTGATAAGAACCGTATTGCGGTCTCTGTTTTTGAGGGCGACGATGATGCTCCTTTTGACGCTGAGGCCTATAAACTCTGGTCAGATATATTTACAGCAAATGGCCTGTCTGTCGAGCGTATCGCCAAGCTGCCGAAGAAAAATAATTGGTGGGGGCCGGCTGGCGTGACTGGACCTTGCGGGCCGGATACGGAAATTTTCTACTGGACAGGAGAGGCCACTCAGGTTCCTGGGAGCTTTAATGACGACAATGATTCTTGGGTGGAAATCTGGAATAATGTCTTCATGCAATATAATAAAAATGAGGCTGGCGAGTTTGAACCGCTAGCGCAGCAGAACGTGGATACCGGCCTGGGCTTGGAGCGGGTCTTAGCTGTCATTAACGGCCTCAGCGATAATTATCAGACAGACCTGTTTGCCGGCTTAATTAAGAAAATCGAGGAATTGAGCGGCCACCAATACGGCGAAACTCCGGAAGCGACCCGCGCGATGCGCATTATTGCCGACCATCTCAAGGCCGCCGCTTTCATTATCGGCGACGACCGCGGCGTTACTCCTTCAAACTCCGATCAGGGCTATGTCGTCCGCCGCTTGATTAGGCGCGCTATCCGCTACGGCCGCCAATTAGGGATTACTCAGGACCTATGGATTAAAGAAATCGCTATTATTGCTATTTCTGAATATCAGTCCATTTATCCTGAATTTAAGAAAAATGAAGCATTTATTCTGGACAACCTAGATAAAGAAGAAGGGAAGTTTAACCGCACCTTGGAAAAGGGTCTCTTGGAGTTCAATAAGCTCTCAGCAGGTGGCATTAGCGGGGAAGAAGCCTTTAACCTTTATCAAAGCTACGGCTTCCCGTTAGAGATAACCGAGGAACTGGCTAAAGAGAAGGGCGTGGCCGTTGACCGGGCTGGTTTTCAGGCTGAACTTAAGAAGCACCAGGACTTATCCCGAACCGCTTCCGCCGGTCGTTTTAAGGGCGGTTTAGCTGACTCCGGAGAAGAGACTACTAAGCTTCATACGACTGCTCACCTGCTCCTAGCGGCTCTGAGACGGGTTTTAGGAGACCATGTGACCCAAAAGGGTAGTAATATCACAGCCGAGCGCCTGCGCCTGGATTTCGCTCATCCTGATAAAATGACTCCTGATCAGATTAAACAGGTAGAAGATTTAGTAAATGGAGCAATTGTGAGTGATTTTCAGGTAATCTGCGAGGAATTGAGCCTTGATGAGGCCAAAAAACGAGGCGCCATGGGAGTTTTTGACTCCAAATATGGGGAAAAGGTTAAGGTTTATACCGTATGTCACGCGGAGCACCAGGCCGGTGTCACTCCGGAGAATTTGGTGGCCGCATTTTCCCAAGAAATTTGTGGCGGTCCCCATGTGGAAAATACGGGAATTCTCGGTCATTTTTCTATTCAGAAAGAAGAGGCGTCGAGCGCCGGCGTCAGGAGGATAAAAGCCGTCTTAACGAAATAAGCCCGTCTATTGACAACTTCCAATCTTATCTCTATAATAATTTTATTAAGATTATTAGAAAAAATAACTTAAATAATTTTTAAAGAATTTTGATAAACTGCCCATTGGGCTTTATCAAATTTTTTTGTGTTAATGTCAAACGAAAAAGAAAATAAGGATAGCTCCGCTACCCTCAACGCTAAAGACTTCATTGAAATGCAAGGAGAAGTTTTAGAGTTGATGCCGGCCGCTAGCTTTAAAGTCGGACTGGAAAATGGGCATGAAATATTGGCTCATCTATCTGGCAAAATGCGGATGAATAAAATTCGCCTGTTGCCGGGTGACAAGGTTAAGCTGCAGATTAGTCCTTATGATTTAACCAAGGGACGAATAACCTATCGCATGTAATTAAAGTTAATTAGATAAACCTTTTATGAAAGTACGAGCCAGTGCCAAAAAAATCTGTAAAGATTGTAAAGTGGTCCGCCGCAAAGGCCGTGTCCATGTTATTTGTAAGAACCCTAAACATAAACAAAGACAAGGTTAATTTTTTAATATTATGGCAGTAAGAATTGCGGGAGTTAACATCCCTAATGACAAAAGAATTGAAATCGCTTTAACCTACATCCATGGTATTGGCCGCACTCGGTCCAATAAGATTTTGGTTGACGCTAAAGTTGATAAGGATATCAGAGTTAAGGATTTGAAAGAAACTGACGTCAACACCCTTCGGGAAATCGTTGAAAAGAAATTTACGGTTGAAGGCGATCTGCGCCGTGAAGTAGCCAGCAACATTAAGCGCTTGCGGGAAATCGGCTGCTACCGCGGTTTACGCCACGCTAAGCATCTTCCGGTTCGCGGTCAGCGCACCAAGACTAACAGCCGCACCGTTCGCGGCAATAAGCGTGTCACTATGGGCAGCGGCAAGAGCAAGTCTGCTTTACAGAAGACCTAATCAAATAATTTAAGCATTACGAATTAAGAATTAAGACTTATGTCCGAAGAATCAAAAAAAGACGAAACCCCGATAATCAGCGGGACCAATAAAGAAGAAGCCGGCGAGCCTAAAGAAAAGGAAGGCTCCGATTTTTCTTTTGATTCAGTCGTAGAAGAATTACCGGAAGAAATTAAACAGAAACTGGAAAAGAATAAGGCGGCGCGTGCCAAGAAAAAATTAATCAAGAAAAAGAAGAAAAAGACAGCTCGCATCGTTAAGATCGGCCGGGCTTATGTCCAGGCGACTTATAACAACACCATGATCACTTTGACTGACCCTAACGGCGACGTCATTTCTTGGGCGAGTGCCGGTTTGGCTGGTTTCAAGGGTGCGAAGAAAGCTACCCCTTACGCCGCTCAGATCATCACTAAGATAGCTACCCAGAAAGCTCGTGAAGAATACGGTTTGGAAGAAGTCAGCGTCTTCGTTTCCGGTGTCGGGACTGGTCGTGAAGCGGCTATCCGCGCTTTGAACGCTAACGGTCTGAACGTCACTTCTATTAAAGATATGACCTCTGTCCCTCATAACGGTTGCCGTCCGAAGAAACCAAGACGCGTCTAAGATAAGCATTATAAAGATATAAAGTCATTAATGATATAAAATGATATGGGAAGAAATATTGACAGCAAATGCAGCCAGTGCCGCAGATCAGGAGAAAAGCTTTTCTTAAAAGGAGAACGCTGCACCACTCCGAAATGCGCCATTACCAAGCGTAACTACGCTCCTGGCTTCCATGGCCCTAAGGGACATAAGCGCTTAAGCGACTATGGTTCTCAGTTGGCTGAAAAGCAGAAGGCTAAGAAGTTCTACGGCTTACTGGAAAAGCAATTCCGCCTGACTTTGGAAAAAGCTTCCAAGAAACAGGGTGATGCCGGTAAGAATTTCTTACGCGCTTTAGAGATGCGTTTGGATAATGTTGTGTACCGCTTAGGCTGGGCGACTTCCCGCGCTGCGGCTCGCCAATTAGTTAATCATGGTCATTTCACTATTAACGACCGAAAAACTGATATTCCTTCATGCGCTGTTAAATTAGGTCAGGTGATTAAGGTTAGAAAATCAAGCGCTAAGATGCCATATTTCAAGAAGGCGACTGAAGGCTTGAAGAAAGCTGACCGCCCGAGCTGGTTGAACTTCGATGATAAGGATTTGAGCGCTAAGATTCTCCACGAACCGAAGGATACAGATCTGCCTCAGAACATCAACGTCCAAGTGATCATTGAGTATTACTCAAAATAATCTCAAATAATACTAGCCATCTCTGCTAACTGGCGGACGAAGGACAGTATAAACAAAAAATATGCAAAATATCGCATTGCCAAAAAAAATCGAATTCAAAGCCGGTAAGGAAGTACACGAAGGTATTGTGACTGTGGAACCATTGTTTCCGGGTTACGGTATGACTCTCGGTAATTCCTTGCGCCGCGTCCTCTTATCCTCTCTTCCGGGAGCTGCCGTCATTGGCGCTAAGATTAAGGGTGCTAGCCATGAATTCATGGCATTGCCTCATGTTAAGGAAGATGTCTTAGAAATTTTATTGAATTTGAAACAATTACGCTTAAAGACCTTTACTGAAGAAGAAGTCCGGTTAGAGCTCAAGGTTAAGGGCAAGAAGGCTGTCAAGGCCTCTGATATCACTAAGAATTCCGATGTAGAAATTATGAATCCGGAATTAGTGATTGCTCATATTACTGATGAAGCTGGCACTCTCGATATTGAAATCACTGTTAAGGAAGGACACGGCTACAAGATGGCTGAAGCCACCAAGAAAGATAATCGGGAAATCGGCTATATTGAAATTGATTCCATTTTCTCTCCGGTCACTATCGTTAGCATCAGCGTAGAAAATACCCGCGTTGGTAAAATGACTAACTGGGACAAGCTGGTGCTTGACATCAAGACTGATGGCACCATCACTGCGGAAGTTGCTTTCAAGGAAGCGGTAAAAATCTTGGTTGATCAGTATACTTCCTTCTTGGAATTATCCGGTCAGAAAGCGGAAGAAGTAATTACTCCGTCAGAAGATCTGGAAGCAGCCATTGAAGAGCACGAAGAAGCGGCTGCCGAAGAAGAAGAGGAGGCTAAGCCAGAAAAGAAAGCTAAAAAAGCTAAGAAATAATTTGTAATTTCGTAACCTAACTGATATGCGCCACAGAAATAAAAATAAAACCCTCGACCGAAAGAAAGGCCCTCGCGAATTAATGCTTCGTAACATGGCTTCCAGTCTGATTCTCTATGAGAAAATTAAGACTACTAAGGCTAAAGCTCAGGCTCTTCGTCCTTTGGTTGAGAAGTTGATCACCTCCGCTAAGGCTGGCGATTTAGCTGCTCGTCGCGGTTTAATCAAGGTCTTGCTACAGAAGACTTCTGTTAAGAAGGCGATTGAAGTTATTGGCGTCAGATATCAGACCCGTCCGGGAGGCTATACCCGCACCACTAAATTAGGAGCCCGCCAAGGTGATGGCGCGGAAATGGTTCAGATTGAATTAGTATAATCATATGAAAAATATTGAAAGAAAATTACAAAAGATTGATGCCACTGGACAGGCAATTGGCCGCATGGCCACTGCTATCGCCAATATCTTACGCGGCAAGACTAAGCCGGAATTCCAGCCATATTTGGACTTGGGCGATATCGTGGAAGTTTCCAACATCGCTAAAGCCAAGTTTACTGGCAAAAAGCTTGGTCAGAAAGAATACCATCATTATACTGGCTATCTCGGCGGTTTGAGATCCAAGAAGATGGGCGAAGTTTTTATTAAGAATCCGGGAGAAGTTTTGGTTAAGGCCGTGCGCGACATGTTGCCTCCGACTAAGCTTCGTACTGATCAGCTCAAAAGATTAATTATCAAATAATATGGCCGACAAGAAATTTAAACCAGCCAAAATCCAGACTGAAATTGAAGAAATTTTAGTGACTGAAACGCCTATCGAAGAAGAGAAGGAATGGGCGAAGAATGAAGTTGCTGAATTCAAAGGCAAATATATCAAGGCTGTCGGCCGCCGCAAGACTGCGGTTGCTAAGGTCCGTTTATATGAAGATGGCAAGGGTGTAATCATGATTAATGGTTTACGCGCCAGCCAGTACTTCCCAGGCGAAGGCGCTGCGCTTATTTCCCAACCTTTGAAAGTTACTGGCCATGGCCGTGACTATAATTTCTCTGTCATCGCTCAGGGCGGAGGCAAGCAGGGCCAGATCGGTGCCGTTCGTTTAGGTATCGCTCGTGCTCTCTTATTGGTTGATGCAGCGACTAAAGATGCTCTTAAGGCTAACGACTTCCTGACTCGCGACCCAAGACAGGTTGAAAGAAAGAAACCGGGTTTACGCAAAGCCAGAAAAGCTCCACAATGGAGCAAGCGTTAATCAATCGCGAAATATCTATTTCTATACAAAAACGTCCGTTTATACGGGCGTTTTTTTGACATCTTGCTATGATTGCGGTATGCTCAACCTAGTTTTAATCGCGTTGTTGTTTAACAAATCTAATAACTAATGAAAGAAAAGAAAAGTGTCCGGTTAATAATTCGCATCGAGGATTATATTTTTGCAGCTATGTTTTTAGGGTTGTTGGTTGTGGCTCTCTGGTTTCATGCCTATACTTCTGCCTGTATTACCATGGCAATTATTTGCTTGAAAGCCGCTCAAATGTTTCTACTGCTTCGCAAACTTAGAAAACTAATATTGGATAATGTTTCGCGTGATCAGTCATTCTTGACGGGCGATCATGATAGGCTTGAAGAATTAGGCTTTAATATCGGCGATTTTTATTCCAGCTCGGACGGAGTACGAGTGTATAAAAAATTTACCGTGTTTTGGGGCAAGCAAGGTGTGCGCGCTCAGATGTTGTTTCCTAAAAATTAGCGCTAAGTAAGTTAAATATCTTGGTGGGTCGTAGGGGCATAATTGTGCCCCTTTTTTATTTCCAGATTGACAATTATATCAAAATGTGCTATGATGTATTCATCAGTAGAGATCGTCCCTTAACAACATATATTATAATATTATTTCAATATTAACGAAACACAATAAAGAAAATGAGCAAATTCAGGATTAGAACCTTCGTTGACGGCTTAATGCTTGTCAAAGTAATAGTATTTATTGCCTTATTAGGTATAACCATATATTTAGTGGTTAATAGTTAAGCAGTTAGAGTATTCACCCTTGAAAACAGAAAAATGAAAAAGAAATTGTTTGGGCCACATGTCGGTCAAGAAATCACTGGCACTCAGCTAATAGCCTTGGTTATCGCTGGTTTAGCTATCGGCAGTATTGCATTTTGGTTATTTGCATAAATTGCTATATAATCATTATTATCCCTCGTCTGAAAAGATTGAGGGATTTTTTATTTACATTTTTGCCTGTTTATACTAGAGTTATTTATTGCCTAGTGAGGCATGATTGCCCAATGTCGTACTTTAAAATCGGAATATATGAAAGATAATCGAATCGCCATAACCTTGGCGTCAATAATAATTATACTAGCCTTAGCCTGTATGATTGATATAACGAGAATGCAGCGTCGCCTAGAGCGTCACCAAGGCTTAATCAGGACCGGTCTGCCTGTATCTGTTGATCTACGAGCCATGTTTCCTTTGGTTCAGAACCAGGGTGATTATGGGTCTTGCGCCGCTTTTGCTGCCTGCTACGCACTCGGGGCTGTAAATGGTGCTGATTATAGCGAGGCCTTTATCACTAGTTTTATGGATACTGCCGGCACTTCAGTTTCAGTAGCTTTGGAAGTTATGAAAACTCAGGGAGTATGTCTGGATAGTGAATATCCTTACGTTGACTCCAATATCTATCAAGCCGCCCCCGTAGAGTTAATGAAGTCGGCGCAGCATAACCGAATCTATGATTTCGCCTATTTCCGAGTCAATGAAAGTTTTAGGTATAGGGGGATATTATTGTCCTATGAACAAGCAGAAGAGACTGCTTCATGGGATGGCATTAACAAAGCTCGTCAATTATTAGCTGCGGGTATGCCAGTTATTCTCAGGGTAATGTTGTCGGCTGATAATCACGAGGAGTTCGGTGACGGACAAGTAATGACCAAAGTTAGGCTTGAGCATATGAAGCTTGATGAAACACATGCCATTTGTTTGACCGGCTATGATGATAGCTTAAAGACCGATGATGGTTATGGCGCCTTTACTGCCATTAATTCCTGGGGCAGTAGCTTTCCGGACGGTGGATTTGTAAGGATATCTTACCAAGAGGTGAGGTGGCAGAACACCATCTGTTACGTGATAATCGCTCAGAGGAAACAAAGAGGAATAGTTAATCGCCTTGTTAGATAAATATTACAGCGCTTGTCAAAACAGGCGCTTTTATTTATTAAATAATAACAGTATAATATTAGTATGGTTATCTATCTAATAAAGATAAAGGTTGCTGATAATTTTTTAATTTAATATGTTCATGTTATCAAAAGAACAGGTGTATGAATGTCTCTCTAATGTCATAACATCTTTTGCGGTGGCTTTAGACGACCGTGGCAATATTTTCTTAATTAATCAACCTGGCTGTAAGTTGCTTGGCTATAGTGAAAATGAGCTTATCGGAGAGAATTGGTTCAAGAAGTGTTTGCCTAGAGATAGCGCCAAGGAGTCAAGAAATGAATTTAAGCAGATGATGGCTGGAGATGTATTGTTAGGAGGGGAGGATAATAGCCTTGTTACTACGAAATTAAAAGAAAATAAAGAAATCATCTGGAGAAGATTTGCTTTAAAGGATCAGTCTGGAGAGGTTGTTGGCATACTGCTTCTTGGTGACGATGCTCTTGATCGTAAATTAATGAGAGAGGAGTTGTCACAGGCACAGATGATTATCGAAAATAGTTCCGCTGTTATTTATCGCGTTCGATCAAGCCGTGGTTGGCCCTTGGAATTTATTTCCAAGAATATCTCCCAATATGGTTATTCGGACGATGAGTTTATTTCCGGGGCTATAAAAATGGCAAACATTATTTCCCCTGACGACTTAGAAAGGAGTTTTAGGGAGACGGAAGATTTTTTTGCCAAAAATATTTTTTTACGGAATTTTCGTCATGAGTACTGCATACTGACAAAGGATAAGAAAATCCGTTGGGTGGAAGATTTGGTGGAAATTATTCGTGATTATTCTGGCACAGCTACCCATTATCAAGGAACTTTGGTTGATATTACTGACAGAAAGATAATGGAAGAAGAGCTGTCATTATCCAATATTGTTATAGAGAACAGCTCTATTGTTTTGTATCGCTTGCGTTTTATTGCAGACTGGCCTTTAGAATATATTTCCAAAAATATTAAGCGCTGGGGTTACGTCGCAGAAGATTTTTTAGCTGGTGGCATGAAATTTTTTGATATTATTTATCCAGAAGATCGTGAGCGCGTGTTGGCTGGGCAGCAAGAATTTGTTAGACAGTTAGTCGACCATTTCCTAAGGCAGGAATATCGCTTAGTCGCTAAAGATGGAGGCATTCATTGGGTGGAGAATGTCTCGGAGTTAGTTCGTGGATCCGATATCCGGCCTACGCATATACAGGGAACTATTATTGATATTACAGAACGCAAGAAAGCGGAGCAGAAAATAAATGAACGTAATAAAGAGTTGGTTACTATGAATAGTTTGATGATTGATCGAGAATTGAAAATGGCAAGTCTTAAAGAAAGGGTTAAGCAATTGGAAGGCGTAATCCAAAATTCTAAAAGTAATAAATAATTAAAATATAATTAATTCTTATGAGATTACAAAATAAAGTTGCGATTGTCACTGGAGCTTCGTCCGGTATCGGACGGGCGATTGGCGACATGTTTTTAGCTGAAGGAGCTAAGGTCGTTATGTTTGATATGAATCCTCATCCGGATGCTGATAGACTTGGTGAGAATGCATTTTGCGTTACTGGCAATGCCTCCGATAGCGAAGCGATAAAAAATCTTATAGATACGGCAGTGGAAAAGTTTGGACATTTGGATATCTTAGTTAATGATGCCGGCACCGCGGCCTTAGAGGAAATTATTGGAACATCTGATGAAGTTTGGGATAATGTTATGGGTGTAAACTTAAATGGTTACTTCTATGGAGTTCGCGCAGCCGGTCTTTATATGAGAGAGAAAAAAATAGCTGGGTCAATTATCAACATTTCATCAATTCTGGGTACAGTCGGGTTTCGGGGAGTGGGCATCTACTGTGTTACGAAGGGCGGTATTAACCAATTAACGCGGGCAACTGCTTTAGAATTAGCTCCAAACGGAATTAGAGTTAATGCTATTGCGCCTGGATTTATTGTTACAAATATGACTAAGGGTATTACTGACGATCCTCGAGCCAAGGCGGGTCTTGAGGCTTCTACACCTCTTGGCCGCATGGGAGAGCCGAATGACATTGCCTATGCCGCTGTGTACTTGGCTTCCGATGAATCATCTTATGTGACTGGATCAATCATGTACGTAGACGGCGGTTGGACAGCCCAGTAATAATTATTATCTTAGGAGCGTTTAGTTTCAAAAACCCGACTGAAAGCTTGGGTTTTTGTTTATCTCTGTTATAATATAGGCATATGGAAAACCTATTAAAAAAACTTGAAGAACTACGGGAACACTTTATAAAAACCAAAGAGCTGCTCGGTATTGACCGGAAAGCTGTTCGGGAAAGGGAACTGCGCTTACAGATGTCTGCCCCTGATTTCTGGAATGACCGTGATTATGCCATTAGTGTCGGACGCGAAGTGGAGGAACTCGCCTTAGAAACCAAAGAATGGTTGGCCATGGAACAAGATATCCGGGAAACTGAGGAGATTTTGGCTTTAGCTGATAAAGAAAATGATAGTTCTGGGGATGTTCATATTCAGGATGGCAGTTTAGCTGACGACTTGGAGAAAAAATATCTGGAGCTCAAGGAAAAATTTAGCCATCTGGAGTTCATTTCGCTCTTCTCCGAGAAATATGACCATGACAACGCCTTATTAGCTATTCATGCCGGTACGGGCGGCATAGACGCCCAGGATTGGGCCCAGATGCTCGAGCGAATGTATTTGCGCTTCAGTGAGCGCCAGACTTGGAAAGTTGAGGTTATGGACAGGAGCTATGGCAATGAGGCTGGGATTAAGAGCGTGGTGCTGCGCATCTCCGGAGCTTGGGCCTATGGCTATTTAAAAGGGGAGAACGGTCCACATCGCTTACTACGGAATTCTCCATTTAATGCCGACGGCCTCCGTCAAACCTCCTATGCCTTAGTTGAGGTTATTCCTGAGATTAAGGATGATGGACTAATAGTTATTCGGGATGAGGATATTCGCATCGATGTTTTTAGGTCGAGCGGTCCTGGCGGCCAAAGCGTGAATACGACTGACTCGGCTGTCCGAATCGTCCATATTCCGACCGGTATTACCGTTTCTTGCCAGAGTGAAAGATCACAGCATCAGAACAAGGAGAATGCCTTTAAGATTTTACGGACTAAGTTATATCAGCGCGTTTTAGAGGAGAGAGAGGCGGAAGAAAGGAAGTTGAAGGGTGAAGTGCAGAAGGCGGCTTGGAGCTCGCAGATTCGCTCCTATTGCCTCTATGGCAATCGTTATATCAAGGATCATAGGACAAATTACGAGACTTCTAATGTTGATGCGGTGCTTGACGGAGCGCTCGAATCATTTATGGAAGCGTATTTAAGGTGGTTAAAGAAATAATACTTTATCTTTTCTTCATCTCTGGATTGCTAAAATGCTGCTATCTAAAATAGCGGCATTTTTTATTTTTGGAGTGTCATGCCTTTTTGGTCTCTGCATAACAATAAGAGGCTGCTTGGATTAAAAGAGATTGAAGACAAATAAAAACACCCTTATTTCTAAGAGTGTTTTAATTGTGCCTGCTCTGCGGCTTATAATCCTTGCGGAATGTAGCTGAAAGGGGCTAACGCCCACAAGCACGGATATATTATATCATTTGTGTTTAAATATGCAACCTAGTTAATTTTCTATATTATGGCTCAAAAATTATTCTGGCGGTCACCTTCGCGAGTACTAATGGCGATAAATTTAATATTTATCATCATTATATTCCTGCGCGGTTTGTCGCCTCAGGCTTTTAAAAAGGAGATTGGAAGTACTGACTTAGCGGCGCATAATGGCAGTGTGATCAGCTTTTCCGGTCGGGTCTGCGAGGAGGCGGATGTTGACTATAAAAGCCGGAGACTGACAGTCTGTGCCTTGGGGCGGGACTTAGAAGGCCGAAGAGCTAAGGGCAAGGCGCTGGTGACCGCCAATCTTTATCCGGTCTATGATTATGGTGATTTCTTAAAAATCAGCGGTGAGCTCAAATCTCCGCCCCTGATAGAGGGCTTTGACTATGAAAGTTATCTGGCACGTTATGATATATATTCAGTGATGTATTACGCCAAAATACAGAAGATGGACGGAGTGCTATCGTGGCCGCAAGAAATATATGGGAAATTAATTGAAGCCAAGCAATTCCTGAAATATGTCATTAATCGTAATTTACCAGAGCCTCAGGCCGGACTCGCCGCTGCTCTCTTACTCGGGTATCGCCGGACTGTGCTGCGGACTGACTTAGATGTGTTTGCGCGAGTAGGTTTAAGCCATATGATTGCTATTTCCGGGTCCCACATTACGATTTTAAGCGCGATGGCTTTAAATTTCTTGATGGCTCTGGGCTTTTATCGCCGCCGGTCGCTGAAAATTATCTTTGCCTTTCTCTTCGTCTATCCACTGATTACTGGCCTATCAGCTTCGGCAGTTCGGTCGGCTTTGATGGGCGCCCTCGCCTTTCTGGCTGTCTATTACGAGCGGCTGAGTTCGCTGATTAGAGCCTTGGTGATGGCGGCGGCGGTCATGTTAGCCATTAACCCCGCGCTCTTGCGTGATGATATCGGCTTTCAATTATCGTTCCTAGCTCTGCTGGGGATTATCTATATTTATCCCCTGGGAGAGAAGTTGACTGCTCGCTGGCTGCGCAATTGGCAAGGGCAGGGCAGGCTCAAGAAAGTAGTTAAGAATTTGCTGGAGACGGTTAATATGACGCTCGTGTCGCAAATCGTCATCCTGCCGATTGCCCTCATTGATTTTAAGCAATTCTCGGTTATCGCGCCCTTAGCCAATGTTTTAGTTCTCTGGACTTTTGCTCCGCTCCTAGCGGCTCTTATCTTGGGTATTGCGGGAGCGGCCATCATCCCACCACTGGGAATAGTGTTTTTAGCTCCTGCCTATTTCTTACTCAAGTATATCTTCGTTGTATCGGAAATTCTGGCAGAGCCCTCTTGGGCGGCAGTGACAGTATCTGGCTTTAATTGGTATCAGGGCGCGGCTTATTATCTATTATTAACCATATTTGTGATGTTTTGGCAGCGTTTCTTAAGTAACCGTAAAGCTCAAACAGTTGACAAGAGTATTATAAAATGATATAAATTATTTATTCATTAACAAATAAATATCGGAGGAAAATATATGAAAAGAATGATTTTTAATCCCATCGTGGCAGGATTAATAACTGCCTTGATTTACTATTTCTATTCTTTAGAATATTATTTTTATTCAAAGAATATTGAATATATAGTTCTAGGAGGTATTTTTTTGGGACTGTGGCGGTTAAAACTGACCAGATTTATCGACCCGACTCCTCAGCCAGTAGGAAGCCCTTATCAAGCTAGCTCTCTTGCTGGCATGATTAATCAGGCTAATGTGATTATGAATGAATGCGCCACGCCGGAGCGAGCTAAAAGTGAGATTGAATCACAAACTCACTTAAGAAATGTTCAGGTAATTTTTAAAGTGGATAATAAAACTGGGCGTGTTAATGAAAGATTCGGTACAGGGGTGCTTTATGGGGAATCATTTGAGATTGGTAGTCATTCTTACAAAAACGTTGATCAAAGTTATTGTTTTAACCATTAAATACAAAGGAGATTAGAAAATGAAATTAAATGAAGTTAAAGATTATCAAGGCTGGCGTCGCGTGCAGCTAGAAATCCTGGAGAAAAGGAATGACAGAATATTTAAATTATTCCCAAAAATCGGAGTGTTCGTGTTTGTAGCGAGCGTTGGCGAAGTGCTAATCGTGCTATTTGTGTCCTCCTTTTTCAAGGGTAGCCCGGAGTTTGCGAGCTTTGATAAATTTATGACCGATGCCCTCGGTCTTGTTGCTGCTGTGTCAGTTGTTCTATCGGTCGCCCTAGCTGTTGTATATATCGGCAATCTGATCGGCATTTCGAAACTACGCAAAGAAGAATAGTAAATAGTTATATGTAGAGTATTTAAGCCGCTAATAAATAGTGGCTTTTTTATTGGCAATATATTTAGCTACAAAAAAAGACGTTCCTAAGAACGCCTTTTTTATATCTTGATTTGAAAATTCTACTTAGCGGCTTCAGCCTTAGCCTTAGCTCTGGCAGCCATCTTGATGCTGGTCTTGCTGACAGGTTTAACTTCAGGCTTACCTGGTTTTCTCGGGGTCTTAACGCGCTTCGGCTTATCCATAGTGCGCAAACAAGAAGTACAGATTTTAGCCTTTAAGCCATCAACATTTTTGCTCTGAAGATTGATATTCTGTCTTTTTAGGGTTTTGATCTTGGAGTGGGACCGGCTAGCACCTTTAGTTGAGCTACGTCCGCATAAATCGCATTTTTTCGCCATATTACTTGAGGTTATCTTTCATGATTTTTTAATGGTTTTATTCTAACAGCATTTTTAAAATTAATCAAGTTGTGCTATGATGTCCCCATATGATTGAAATATTTCAAATAATCGTGTTTCTGATGTCAGCCGTTGTCCATGAGTATATGCATGGCTGGATGGCGCATTATTTAGGCGATAATACCGCAAAAAGCGCCGGTCGCTTGTCTTTGAACCCGCTTGTTCATCTCGAATGGTTCGGGTCCTTCTTTATGCCTCTGGTGATGATACTTACCGGCATGCCTTTTGTTTTCGGCTGGGCTAAACCAGTTCCGTATAATCCCTTTAATCTTAGCGATAAAAAATATGGGGAAGCTAAAGTGGCCGCCGCCGGTCCTTTAGCGAATCTGGTAATTGCTGTCTTTTTCGGACTTTGTTTGCGATTTTTACCATTCTTTAGCGTCAGCTTCTCTGCATTCTTGGGGATAATTGTCTATATCAACTTGATTTTAATGGTCTTTAACCTCGTCCCAATACCGCCTTTAGATGGGTCGAAAATTCTGGCCACCTTCTTGCCAGTTGGTCTTCGGGATAGGTATTTGGGCAGCGAACGCGTCGGTTTCATTTTTGTTATCCTCTTCGTGATGCTGGCTGGCGGCTTAATCACTCCAGTCGTCAACTTCCTCTTTAAAATTATCGCTGGGGCTTAGACAGTCCCAGGTCTGAATATTAGCTCAAAATGAGAATCAGGCCTGCCTTGACTTATGTTTTATATTTTGTTAAATTGAATTAGTAATAAAAAAAGACTAAAGGTCATCCTGAATATTCAGGATTATTTTTGCTTATCAAGATTATAAAGTCTATGCCAACTATCAACCAATTGGTACGCCAGGGACGTAAATCACTCGGAAAAAGACGCAATGCTATTGCTCTTCACACAACGCTTGATTCTCTGCATCGTAAGAAGAAAACCACTGCTCAAGGTGCTCCTTTTAAACAGGGTGTCTGTTTAAAGGTAACTACCACTACCCCGAAGAAACCGAACTCCGCTTTACGTAAAATTGCGCGTGTCCGTTTGTCTAATGGTATGGAAGTCACCGCTTATATCCCGGGCATGGGCCATAATTTACAGGAACACTCCATCGTTTTAGTTAAGGGTGGTAAAACCAAAGATTTGCCGGGTGTCCGCTATAAGATCGTCCGTGGTGTCTTTGACGCTTCCGGAGTTGAGGCTCGCCGTCAGGGTAGAAGCTGCTATGGCGCTAAAAAACCGAAAAAAGCTTAATTTAAAATAATATGAGAGGCAAACCAGCTCCTAAAAGAACAATTGAAGGCGACTCCAAATATAACGATACCAATATCGCCAAGTTTATTAATTACGTCATGGAACGCGGCAAGAAAAGCGGCGCTGAAAAGATTGTCTATGGATCTTTTGAGATCTTAAAGGACAAGACTAAGCAGGATCCTCGCCATATCTTCAATAAGGCTATCAAGAAAGTTTCTCCTTTGGTTGAAGTTAGAGGTAAGCGCGTCGGCGGTGCCAATTATCAGGTTCCTTTCCAGGTTCGCGGCGAAAGACGTTATTTCTTAGCTTGCAATTGGATTATTAAGGCTGCTAATGACCGTAAGGGTCGTTCCACTGCTGAAAAATTAGCTACTGAAATTTTGGATGCTTCTAACGGCGAAGGAACAGCGGTTAAGAAGAGGGAGGCGGTTCATAAGATGGCTGAGGCCAACAAAGCTTTCGCTCACTTCTCTAGATAAGAAGTTAAATTTTGGACGGCTTTTTTGTCAGAAACTCCAGTGCTCGTTCGCCGTATGTTAAATACGGCACACTACGCGCTTCATTTCTTCCGCAAATCCGCCTCAAAATATAACTCCTCAGACGATTCATAGACCACATCTAAAACCAGTAAAGAGCAAGTTAGTCAGATTATCTCACATAGACACATCAGAATATACTGCGCGAGAATAACCTAAGATAATCAGTTTCTTTTAGGCTCTCCAATAAAATTAATATCAATTTAAAAAATCATTCAATAATTGTAACTCAATATGGCCAGAGACTACGCCTTGGAAAACATTAGAAATATTGGTATTATGGCGCACATCGACGCCGGCAAAACTACTTTTACCGAGCGTGTTTTGTTTTATACCGGCAAGAAGCATAAGATCGGCGAAGTGCATGAAGGTGCCGCTGAAATGGACTGGATGGAACAGGAAAAAGAAAGAGGTATTACCATTACTTCTGCTGCTACTACTTGTTTCTGGAAGCAGAATAAAATTAATATTATCGATACTCCTGGGCACGTTGATTTCACTGTTGAAGTCGAACGTTCTTTGCGCGTTTTAGACGGTGCCATTGCTGTTTTTGACGGTCAGGCTGGTGTTGAACCGCAGTCTGAAACTGTTTGGCGTCAGGCTGACAAGTATAACGTTCCTCGCCTATGTTTCGTTAATAAGATGGACAAGATGGGCGCTGATTTCTACATGAGTTTGAATTCCATTAAGACTAGGTTGAATCAGAAGGCTGTCGCTATCCAATTACCGATCGGTGCAGAAAGCGAATTAAGTGGCGTTATTGATATTCTGACTCAGAAGGCTTATACCTTCTCCGGTATGAATGGCGTTAATATCACTGAAATCCCGGTCCCAGCTGATATGGTTGAAAAAGTCGCTAAATTCCACAATGAATTAATTGAAAAGGCTGTTGAATGCGATGAGGCTACCATGGAAAAATATTTGGGCGGCAACGTCATTACTCCTGAAGAGCTGAAAGCTGCTATTAGAAAAGGCGTGATTGCCAATGCAATTTACCCAGTCCTGTGCGGTACCGCTTTACAGAATATCGGCGTCCAGTTAGCTCTTGATGCTGTCAATGATTATCTGCCATCACCTTTGGATGTTCCGAAATTGGAAGTGACTGACATGAACGACAGCGATAATAAGATCACTATTTATGCGGAAGACGGCAAGCCTTTTGTCGGCTTAGCTTTTAAGATTGCTACCGATCCGTTCGTTGGCAAGCTTTGTTTCGTCCGCGTTTATCAGGGTGTTTTAGCTGCCGGTTCCTACATTGTTAATTCTTCAAAAGATACTAAAGAACGCGTTGGTCGTTTGGTTCGCATGCACGCTAATCACCGTGAAGAAATTAAAGAAATTTGTGCCGGTGATATCGCCGCCGTTATCGGTTTGAAGAGTACTACTACTGGTAATACTTTATGCGATGAAAATTATCCGGTTTTACTCGAATCAATTGTCTTCCCGGAACCGGTTATCAAGATTGCTGTTGAACCGAAAACTAAGGCTGATCAGGAAAAGATGGGTGTCGCTTTGTCGCGTTTAGCTGAAGAAGATCCGACTTTCCGCGTTGAAACTGACCCGGAAACCAACCAGGTCCTTATTTCCGGTATGGGTGAATTGCACTTGGAAATCATCGTTGATCGTATGAAGCGCGAATTCGGCGTTGAAGCTAACGTCGGCAACCCTCAGGTTTCATATCGTGAAACCATCACTAAGGCTGCTGAAGCTGAACATAAATATGTCAAGCAATCCGGCGGTAAGGGGCAATACGGACATTGTGCTTTGCGTGTCGAGCCTCTTGAATCCGGTAAGGGTATTGAGTTCGCTGATGAAGTTAAGGGCGGTGTTATTCCTCGTGAATACATCCCAGCTATTGAAAAGGGCTTTAAGGAAGCAGTTTTAAGTGGCACAGTGGCCGGTTATCCGATGGTTGACGTTAAGGCGGCTGTTTTCTACGGTTCGTACCATGAAGTTGATTCCTCAGAAATCGCCTTTAAACTGGCGGCTATTCATGCGTTTAGAGACGCTTGTCAGAAAGCCGGACCAGTTTTACTTGAACCAATCATGAAAGTTGAGGTTTCTACCCCAGAAGAATACATGGGTAATATCATCGGTGATTTAAGCTCTAAGCGTGGACAGATCGAAGAAATGTCTGATCGCGGTAACTTAAAGATTGTTAAAGCCAAGGTTCCTTTAGCGGAAATGTTCGGTTATTCAACCGGCTTACGCTCCATGAGTCAAGGTCGTGCCAATTATGCCATGGAATTTTCCCACTATACTGAAGTTCCGAAGAGCGTTCTTGAACAGATTAAAGAAAAGCAAGGCAAGTAATATTCATAACATATGTTTCCAGAGCAATTAAAAAAAGTCTTGGAGCTAGTGAAGAAGACCGGGGACAAGGTCGTCGTGCTAGATAGTAGTTCTCCGGATGACTCCTACGTAATTATGAGTCTGGATAATTACTCGGCGCTCGCAAATGTCGCTCCAAGTAAAGCAGTTCAAAACATTGTTGAAAAAGTCGCGCCGATCATTGCCAATCTACCTGTCGCAGAAACTGAAAAAACTGCAATAAACCTTAATATTTCAAGTGTTTCTGAAGAAACGGAAAATTTGACAGACGAAGATTTAACTGATAAGATAAATCGCGAAATCTCGATGTGGAAAAATCGAGATGATTCTGTTTACTTGGGGGAAGAGAATAAGCCAAAAAAGGTTTGGCAGATTCCCACCAAAGTAAAGGATAAGGCGCAGGAGATTGAATAATTAAGTTGAGTTAGTTTGTAAATATTTTAAATAAAAGTTAATTAATTAAGTTCGGCTGGTTTCCTGGATTTCCAGGAAAGAAACCCCGTGGTAAGCGGGGGCCTAACACCAAAAAACATGGCAACAGAAAAATTTGAACGAGGTAAGCCCCATGTTAACGTCGGTACTATCGGCCACGTTGACCATGGAAAAACTACTTTAACCGCCGCGATGTTAGCAGTTTTTGCTGCTAAGGGCTTGAAAGCTTCCCATAAGGGCGTAGGCGAAATTGATGCTGCTCCTGAAGAAAAGGAGAGAGGTATCACTATTGCTACCGCTCATGTGGAATATGAATCTGCAGCGAGACATTATGCTCACGTTGATTGTCCGGGCCACGCCGATTATGTTAAGAACATGATCACTGGTGCCGCTCAAATGGACGGCGCAGTCTTGGTGGTAGCAGCCACTGACGGCCCTATGCCTCAGACTAGAGAACACATCTTGTTAGCTCGCCAAGTTGGCGTCCCTTACATCATCGTTTTCTTGAATAAATGCGATATGGTTGAGGACAAAGAATTAATCGACCTGGTTGAAGAAGAAATCCGTGATTTATTAAAGAAATACGACTTCCCAGGCGACACCACTCCGATTATCAGAGGCTCTGCTTTAAAGGCTTTAGAGAATCCGACCGGTGCTGACGCTGAACCGATCATGAAGCTGATGGAAGCTTTAGACACTTATATCCCAGAACCTATCAGAGACACTGATAAACCTTTCATGATGCCGATTGAAGATATTTTCTCAATTGAAGGTCGCGGTACAGTTGTGACCGGTCGTATCGAAAGAGGAGTTATCAAAGTTGGTGACGAAGTCGAAATTGTTGGCTTAATGGACACCAAGAAGACTACTGTTACTGGTATTGAAATGTTTAATAAGTCCCTGGATTCAGGTATGGCTGGCGATAATGCTGGTATCTTGATCCGTGGTACTAAGAAGAATGAAGTTGAGCGTGGTCAGATCCTTTGTAAACCAGGGACTATCACTCCTCATACTGAATTTACTGCCGAAGTTTACGTCTTATCTAAAGACGAAGGCGGACGCCATAAGCCTTTCTTTAACGGCTACAAGCCTCAGTTCTACTTCAAGACCACTGACGTTACTGGCGACATTACTTTAGCCGCTGGTACTGAAATGGTTATGCCTGGTGACACCACCAATGTAACTATCAAGTTGATCTCTCCGATCGCTCTTGAAGATAAGCAGAAGTTCACTATCCGTGAAGGCGGCCGCACTGTTGGTGCCGGCGTTGTCACTAAGATTTTAAAGTAAGCACTTTAGCCCGCCCTCTAAAGTAGAGAGCGGGCCTGTAGTGTATATTTTAACTAATAATTATGTCCGAAAACAAAAAAGACGAGAAAGAATTCAAGCAGAGAATCAGAATCAAGATCAAAGCTTTTGATCATAAGATTATTGATCAATCAACTAAAACCATTGTGGAAACTATTGGACGTAGTGACGCTCAATTCTTTGGGCCGATTCCGCTTCCGACAGAAATCCGTAAATACACGGTTAACAGTTCAACCTTTGTTCATAAGGATGCTCGTGACCAGTATGAAATGCGTATCCACAAGCGTATGATTGATATCATTGATCCTAGTGCTAAAACCATCGAAGATTTAACTAATCTTAGCCTTCCGGCTGGGGTTGACGTAGAAATAAAAATGTAGTAGTATATTAAGGTAATATTTAATTAGCTAAAAGACGACTGAATAACTCTATTCAATAGAAAGTGTTTAAGCGAATCTTAGCTAAATTTGGAGGAAAGTCAGCCGAACGAACAAAATAAATAAAAACAGTTGGTAAAAGTATTTTTATTATTTGGTTTTCAAGCTGGTTTCTAAACCAGTTTTTGTTTTATATAAGGAAAGAAACATATGAAATTTATCAGCGGAAAAAAATTAAGCATGACTCAGATCTGGTCTGGCGACGCAGTGATGGCCGTTACTCCGGTTTTGGCTGGTCCGTGCACTGTTACCCAGGTGAAATCCAAGGTTAAAGACGGTTATAATGCTTTGCAATTAGCTTATGGCGTCCGTAAGGAAAAGAACATTAATAAGCCTCAATTAGGTCATTATAAGAAAACTGGCGTCATGCCAGCTCATGTCCGTGAATTCCGGATGGATAACGCCGCTGATTTTAACGCCGGCGATGTCGTCACTGTTGATGCTTTTTCTGTCGGCGACAAGATTAATGTGACCGGCACCTCAAAAGGTAAAGGTTTTCAGGGTGTCGTTAAACGTCATCACTTCGCTGGTTTCAGAAAGACCCACGGTAACAAGGATCAGGAAAGAATGCCTGGTTCCATCGGTCCTAAGGGTCCGGCTCACGTCTTTAAGGGTACTCGCATGGGTGGCCGAATGGGCGGAGAAAAAGTGACTACTACAAATTTGGAAGTGGCTGCTATCGATGAAGAGAAAAATATCATTTTCGTTAAAGGTGCAGTTCCGGGAGCAATCAACGGTTTCATCACTATCAGCGCCATTGGCGAATTGAAAGTGAATTCTAAGAAGCCAGAAGTTGTCGCTCAGCCGGAAGAAGTGAAAGAGGAAGCTCCAATAGCTGAAACCGCGGTTGAAGAAACTCCTGTCGTTCCTGAAGTTGTAGCTGCTACTCCAGCAGTAGAGGTTCAGGAGGAAGTTAAGACCGAAGAAACGAAATAATTTAAAAAAGTGAATCACGAATCGTATGAATATTAAAGTCTACAATCAATCCGCTGAAGCTGTTAAAGATTTAGAATTATCAGCTAAAGTTTTCGGCATCAAGCCAAATAACGAATTATTGCACCAGGCAGTCGTTACCAGTCAAGCTAATGCCCGCCAGGTCTTAGCCCATACTAAGGATAGAAGCGAAGTTTCTGGTGGCGGTAAGAAGCCTTGGAAACAGAAAGGTACTGGCCGTGCTCGTGCTGGTTCCAGCCGCTCTCCTATCTGGATTGGTGGCGGTGTCACCTTTGGTCCGAGAAAAGACCGTAACTTCAAGGTTAAAATCAATCAAAAGATGAAGCAGAAAGCCTTATTTATGGGTTTATCTGATAAAGCTTTGACTGGCACCTTGGTAGTGATGGAAAATCTTGACTTCACCGAGTTCAAGACTAAGCCTTTTAACGCCATGATCACAGCCGTTGAGAAGAAGGTGTTATTGAATGATCGCCGTGATTTACTCGTCATCAACGATTCTAAGAACGAGAAAGCTCAGTATTCCGGCCGTAATTTAAAAGGTGTGAAGATCATTAATCTTGAGAATATCAATTTACTGGATATTTTGAATTATAAAAATTTATTATTAACGGAGGCCGCAGTCAAGACATTGGCGGATCGTTATAGCAAGGACTTAAAGTAATCAATCATATGGCAATATTTGGAACAAAAAAAGACGAGGAAGTGGCAAAGAAGCCGACTGCGAAAGCAGCGGTGAAAACTGCGGCTAAATCGGTTAACAAAGATGAGGGGAAAACTGACGAAGCAACTAGCATGCAGGATTTGTATGCTGGGACCGCTAAGGTTTCCGGCTCAAAGAAGGCTACCGTTGCCACTGTTTCTAAAATCAATGATTCCTATCGCGTGCTAGTTAGCCCGCTGATCACTGAAAAAGCAACTAATCTGGTCGGTGCTAATAAATATGTTTTCATCGTAGCAGAAAGCGCTAATAAGATTGAGGTCGCCAAAGCGGTTAAAGCCACTTACGGCGTCACTCCAATTAAAGTAAATATCGTTAATGTCTCCGGTAAGAAAGTTTCCCGCGGACGCATCCAGGGTCAGAGAAGCGATTGGCGGAAAGCTATCGTGACTCTCGCTAAGGGCGAAGCTATCACTATTTACGAAGGCGTTTAATTTATAAAATTTTTTTCTTGCACATATGGGTATCAAAAAAGTAAAAGCGAATACTCCAGGACGACGCGAAGCTACCTTCGACGATTTTGAAGATGTCACTAGGGTTGTTCCGGAAAAAAGATTAATCGTTATCAAAAAGAAGACTGGCGGCCGCAACTCCACCGGAAAAATTACTGTTCGTCATCGTGGCGGCGGCTCCAAGCGCTATATCCGCTTAGTGGACTTTAAACGTGATAAGTTCAACGTTGAAGCGACTGTCGCTTCTATTGAATACGATCCAAACAGAGGTTCTCGCTTAGCTTTATTACATTTCGCTGACGGTGCTAAGAGATACATCGTCGCTCCGACTGATTTGAAGGTTGGCGATAAAGTAACAAGTTCTCAAGATTTAATCGAATTGAAGAATGGCAATGCCGTTCAATTGCAATATATTCCGGCTGGTATGGCTGTTAGTTGCGTTGAATTAGAACCTGGCGCAGGCGCTAAAATCGCTCGTTCTGCTGGTAATATCGTTTATGTCATGGGTGTTGAAGGTAAATATGCCCAGTTAAAGATGCCATCTGGTGAAATTCGTCAGGTCAAGAAAGAATGCATGTGCACTATCGGCCGCGCTTCTAACCCTGATCATCGCCACATTTCCCTCGGTAAAGCCGGCCGCAGCCGTCACTTAGGTATTCGTCCGACAGTTCGTGGCAGCGCTATGAATCCGAATGACCACCCACACGGCGGCGGTGAAGGTAACCAATCTATCGGTTTGACCCATCCTAAGACAATCTGGGGTAAACCAGCACTTGGTGTTAAGACTAGAAAAAAACGTCACAGTGACCGTTTAATAATTAAGAGAAGAGCTAAACGTAAATAAAATATATGTCCAGAAGTTTAAAAAAGGGTCCATACGTCAACCTGCGCTTGGTCAATAAGATTAAGAACTTGAAAGCGGAAGATAAAACCGTGATTAAGGTTTGGGATCGCGCTTGTTCGATTACTCCTGAAATGGTCGGGTTTACTCTCGGCGTCCACAACGGCAAGACCCATATCCCGGTTTACGTTGTTGAAAACATGGTTGGCCATCGCTTAGGTGAATTTTCACCGACTAAGAAATTCTTAGGCCACGGCGGTAAGATGGCTAAGAGCCAGGCTGGCGACAAGAAGTAACGCACGTATAAGAAATTATTAATCTTTGACTAATATGGAAGTAAAAGCCAATTTAAACCATTTGAGAATGTCACCTCGGAAAACCCGTTTGGTGATTGACCTGATCCGCAAGATGCCGGTTGATGCCGCTTTGGATCAATTGCGCTTCGTCGGCAAATTAGCCGCTGAGCCGATTGCTAAGCTTATCAAGTCTGCTATCGCTAACGGTGTCAATACTTACGGACTGGACCGCGACAATTTATATATCAAGGAAATCCGTTCTGACGAAGGTGTCATGTTGAAAAGATGGATGCCTCGCGCCCATGGCCGAGCCACTTCCATCCGCAAACGCGGCTGTCACTTGAGCTTAATCCTTGGTGAAATCAAGGAAAGCGGTCTCAAGGAAAAGAAAGTCGTTAAGGCGGCTGATCCGGTTAAACTGGAGAAGTTAGTCAAGGAAGGTGAAGCGGCTGCTCAGAAATCCGGCATCAAGGCTGATAAGGACCAGACCAAGAAAGCGGCTGGTGAAAAGGCTAGAATGTTCAGAAGAAAAGCCGGTTAATAAGCAAGCAAAAATAAATTCTTAATTCGTAATTGAATTCATATGGGTAAAAAAGTTAATCCGAAAATATTTCGCATGGGCATCACCAAGACTTGGGCCTCTTTATGGTTTGAATCTGGTGATAATTACATTAATAATGTGAAGCAGGATATTTCTATCCGCCGCTACATGATTAAGGAATTTAAGGAAGCCGGCGTTGATCAGGTGCAGATTATTCGCACCATCGGTAAGGTTGAAATTAACGTTACTACTGCTAAACCAGGCTTGATTATCGGTCGCGGTGGCAATGGCGCAGAAGACCTGAAGAAGAAGCTCCATGATAAATTCTTAAAGAATTTCCGGATGGGTGAAATCAGTTTGAATATTAAAGAATATAGCCGCCCGAATTTAAGCGCTCAAATTATCGTTCAGACCATGATCCTGGATATCGAAAAGAGAATGCCTTTCAGAAAAGTCATGAAACAGAACTTGGGCAAAGTTGAAAGAGCTGGCGCTCTTGGCGCCAAGATCGTTATCTCCGGACGTTTGAACGGTGCAGAAATCGCCAGAACCGAGAAATTGGTCTGGGGTAAAGTGCCTTTACAAACATTACGCGCTGATATTGACTACGCTCGCGGAGCCGCTCATACCACTTATGGTGCTATCGGTGTTAAAGTCTGGGTCTATAAGGGAGAAGTTTTTGAAAAGGAAAGTGCGGCTAAGGGCGAAGTGATCGCCGAATAACAAATAACACAAATCTGCAAAACATATGTTAATGCCAAAGAAAACTAAATGGAGAAAAGACCAGAAGCGCCGCCGCGGCGGCAAGGCTAGCCGTAACCTGAATATCAGTTTCGGTAGCTATGGCTTAAAGAGTCTGACTGCTTGCTGGGTGACCTCCCGCCAGATTGAATCCGCTCGTCGCGTGATGACTAAATATATCAAGAAAGGCGGCCAGATTTGGATCAGAATTTTCCCTGATAAACCGATTACCGCTCATGGTGGTGAAATCCCGATGGGTAAAGGTAAAGGTGCTGTCGATTACTATGTAGCTATCATCAAGCCGGGTATGGTCATGTTTGAAATCGAAGGTCTTGATAAAGAAACAGCTAAGAAGGCGATGGAATTAGCCGCCCACAAGTTACCGGTCAAATGCCAATTCATTGCCAAAGATAATTCGTAAGTTAAAGACTAAATTAGGAAAAATATATGGAATTCAAAGAATTACAAACCAAGAGCGAGGCTGAATTGCAGAAGTTATTGGGCCAGGGCCGCGAGAAATTGCGCGAGCTGCGCTTTAAGGATTCTAATAAGCAATTAAAGAACGTTCGGGAAATCAGAATCGTTAAAGAGCAGATTGCTCAGGTTTTAACTATATTAAATAAGAAAAAATAATATGAGCGCAGTCACACCTAAAAAGGAAGAAGTAAAAAAGCCGGATGTCATCAGCCGTACTTTTAGTGGCGTCGTCGTCAGTGATAAGAACGACAAAACTATTTTGGTTAAGGTTGAATCCGTCAAGAAACATCCTAAATACCAGAAGCGCTATACCGTCAGCCGCAAGTACAAGGTTCATGATGAAAAGAATGAATTCCATGTCGGTGATAAGGTTAACTTTGTGGAGTGCCGCCCGCTGAGCCGCGATAAAAGATGGAGAGTAAGCAAGAATTCCTAATAGATAAATTGAAACTAATCATATGGTCCAAGTACAAACATATTTAAAAGTAGCCGATAATTCCGGTGCCAAAGAAGTGATGTGCATCCGTGTTTTAGGAGGTTTCAAGAGACGTTATGGCCATGTCGGCGATATCGTTATCGTGGCTGTCAAATCAGCTGTTCCTCACGCCGCCATTAAGAAAGGCGATGTGGCTAAGGCCGTGATTGTCCGCACTAAAAAGGAAATCCGCCGCCCAGACGGTTCTTATGTCCGCTTTGACGATAATGCCTGCGTTATCATCAATGACATTGTTAAGAAGGATCCGAAGGGAACCCGTATCTTTGGACCGATCGCCAGAGAAGTGCGTCGCGAAGGTTTCGTGAAGATAGCTTCTTTAGCCCCGGAAGTTTTATAAAAAAATCAAGCCAGAAATAATATGAATATCAAAAAGAATGACAAAGTTAAAATCTTAGCCGGCAAGGACAAAGGCAAGTCCGGCAAGGTTTTGCAGGTGCTCCCGTCTGAAAACAAGGCGAGCATCGAAGGCTTGAATTTGGCGGTTAAGCATATGCGCCCGAACCGCAATGGCGAGAAAGGCCAGCGGATTGAATTCCCGGCTTTCATGAAAGCTGACAATATGGCTTTAGTTTGTCCGAAGTGCGGCCAGGCGACCAGAGTCGGCCACAAGACCGTCAAGACAGAAGGGAAGGCAGCTAAAAAATTTAGAGTTTGTAAAAAATGTCAGGAAATAATTGAGTAATTCTATGAAATTAAGAGAAAAATATCAAAAATCTATCGTTCCGGAATTAAAGGAGAAATTCGGATTTAAGAATAACATGCTCGTGCCTCGTTTAACTAAGGTAGTTATTAACATTGGCTTCGGACATCATCTTAAGGAAAAAGAATTTGTCGCCGGCGTGGAAAAAGCCCTGACTAAGATTGCCGGCCAGAAGCCGGTGATGACCGCCGCCAAGAAATCTATTTCTGCCTTTAAAATCAGAGAAGGCTTGGTGATCGGCGCTAAGGTCACTTTACGCGGCCAGCAGATGTATGATTTTATCGATAAGCTGGTAAATATTACTTTCCCTCGCGTTCGCGACTTCCGCGGTATCTCTGAAAAAGGTTTAGACAGAGAAGGAAACATGACTATCGGTTTCAAGGATTATACATGTTTTCCGGAAATCCATGCAGAAGAAGTTGACAATATTTTCGGCTTAGAAGTTTGCTTGGCGACTAACGCTAAGAACAGAGCTGAAGGTTTGGAGCTTTTCCGCTTGATGGGCTTCCCGTTTAAAAAAGATACCAAATAATTTAAATATATATGGCAAGAACTGCATTAATCGTCAAAGCAAAGAGAAAACCGAAGTTTTCTACTAGAAAAATCAATCGGTGCTGGCGCTGCGGCCGTAACCACAGCTTCATGCGTGATTTTAAATTATGCCGTATTTGTTTCCGCGAATTAGCCTCCAATGGCGATTTACCGGGCATTACGAAGTCTAGTTGGTAAAAATAAGTAATTAAGTTAACCTAAAAATATGATGGATCCCATCGCAGACATGTTCACAAGAATCAGAAACGCATCCGCTGTCAAAAAGTCGGAGGTTTCCTTGCCGCTTAGCAAACTTAAGCTCGAAATCGCTAAGATTTTAGAGACTGAGGGTTGGATTAAGAAGGCAGAGGTGGTCGCCGGCGGCTTGAACGGACGCCATAGCAGTTTCGACGAATTACTGCTTCAATTGAAATACCATAAGAATGGCAAACCTCAGATCAGCTCAATCAAGCGCATCAGCCGCCCTGGTTTGAAGATTTATGTTTCCAAGGATGAAATCCCGACCGTGCTTAATAACTTCGGTATCGCTATCATTTCTACCTCTAACGGCTTAATGACTGATAAGCAGGCTAAAAAGGCTCAGGTCGGCGGAGAAGTTCTCGGCGAAATTTATTAATCATCTCAATTTATTTTACTTATATGTCACGTTTAGGAAAACTACCAATTAAATTGCCGGCCGGAACTACTTTTGCAGCTAACGCTACTGAGTACACCTTCAAAGGCCCTAAAGGCGAATTACGCTTGAAGCTCAATCCGCTTATCGCTGCCAAGCTTGAAGGCGACGAGATCGTTGTAGCTCCTCATGATAAAGAGGCGAAGAATGCCAGCGCCATGTGGGGTTTAATGTGGAGTTTGATCCGCAATAACGTGATTGGTGTCTCGACTGGTTTCGTTAAAAAATTAGAAATCAACGGTGTTGGTTACCGCGCTGCGGTGGCTGGCAACCAATTAAATATGAGTCTTGGCTTTTCCCATCCGATTGAATTCAAATTACCTGTCGGTATTACCGCTTCGGTGGCTGCTAATGTTATTACTTTGGAAGGTGCAGACAAGGCTTTGGTCGGCGAGACCGCCGCTCAAATCAGAAAGATCCGTAAGCCGGAACCTTATAAAGGAAAGGGTGTTAAATATGTCGATGAAGTCATTCGTCGTAAAGCCGGTAAAGCGGCTGCTAAAGGTAAATAATTTTAAGCTGATAAGAATTTTAATTATATGGATAAAATCAAGGCCAATAAACAAAGAGCAGACAGACGTCACGGACGCGTCCGCGCTAAAATCTCCGGGACTGAGTCTCGCCCTCGTTTGAGTGTTTTTCGCTCCAATAAAGGCATGTTCTTGCAGTTGATTGACGATATAAGCAATCAGACTTTAGCCAGCGCCGGCATGAAAGAGTTGAAGGCGAAGGTTAATAAGACTGAATCCGGCAAAGAGCTCGGTAAAATTATCGCGGCTAAAGCCAAGGATAAGAAAATCGAGTCGGTAGTCTTTGATCGCGGCGCTTACAAATATCACGGCCGGGTTAAAGCGGCAGCAGAAGGAGCACGTGAAGGCGGCTTGAAATTTTAAACTATAAATCGCAATTAGCAATCATTATATGGAAGACAAAAAAACTACAACCGGAGCCAAGGCTAATGTCAGCCAAGGAGCATCTGCCACAGTTGCCAAGGATCTCTACGGCGAGAAGAAACGTCCTGGCGGCGGATTCCAAGGCGGACGAGGTAAAGGCCGCGGTGATCGCCGTGACGATAAACCGAAAGACGAAATGGAACAGCGCATCCTGGAAGTTGCCCGCGTAACTCGTGTTATGGCTGGTGGCAAAAGAATGAACTTCCGTGCTTGCGTCGCTATCGGTGACCGTAAGGGCAGCGTCGGCGTCGGACTTGGTAAAGGTGCTGATGTGACTATGGCTGTAAATAAGGCTGTCAATCGCGCTAAGAAAGATATGGTTAAGGTTCCGACTGTGAAAGACACTATCCCTCATGCTGTTACTCAGAAAAATGGTGCCGCTCTCGTAATGATTAAGCCAGCTAAGGCTGGTCGCGGTGTTATTGCCGGTGGTGTTACCAGAATCATTTTAGAGCTCGCTGGCATTAAGAATATTACTAGTAAGGCTTTAGGATCAAACAATAAGATCAATAATGCTCGTTGTACTATCTTAGCTCTCAAGGCTTTGCGCACCCGCGAACCGAAAGCCGTTAAGGCTGAAGCGACTGAACTGAAGAGCGATAAATAAGCTTGTTTAATTAGACTTCAAAAATAATATGTTATCACTTAATACAATAACCAAAACTAAGGGCCGCGCTAAACCGAGAAAGCGTGTCGGTCGCGGTAACGCTTCCGGCCACGGTACTTACAGTACTAAGGGTCAGAAGGGTCAGCGTTCTCGTTCTGGTGTTTCTGGTTTGAAGCGCTTAGGTATGAAGGCGCAATTATTGCAGATCCCGAAATCCAAAGGTTTCAAGTCTTTGAAGCCGAAGAATCAGGTTGTTGCTATCAGTGCTATCAATAGCCACTTTAAGGATGGTGATGTTGTAAACGGTGCTTCTTTGTTCGAGAAGAAGCTGATTGCTTCCGCAACTTTGCCGGTTAAAGTCTTGGGCAAAGAGAAATTAGCCGTTAAGGTTAAATTTGAACGCATCAAGATGAGTGCCACCCTCAGGGATCAATTGAAATAAGCCACTCGGTTTAAGCCATTTAAGTTTTTTTTAAAATTGTCAATATGATTTTTGATAAACTAGAGCAAATCTGGAAAGCTAAAGACTTAAGAAACAGTATCTTGTTCGTGCTTGGCATGCTCGTTATCTTCCGTCTGGCTGCCCATATCCCGGTTCCTGGTGTTAACGCCGTAGCCTTGAAGAACTTATTCGCGTCCAACCAATTCTTGGGCCTGATGAACCTGTTCTCTGGAGGCGGCATGGAGAATTTCTCCATCGTCATGATGGGTGTCGGTCCGTATATCACCTCTTCAATTATCTTCCAGCTTTTAGGTATGATTATCCCTTCTGTTGAAGAAATGCAGAAGGAAGAATCCGGCCGCCAGAAGATTAATATGTGGACCCGTTGGGCAACTGTTCCTTTGGCTGTCTTGCAGTCTTACGGCATGATTACCTTATTGCGTAAGGGGTCAGCTGGCATTCTCGGTAACGTCACTCCCTTTGATTTTGCTCTGATGATTCTGACTATTACCGCCGGCTCCATCTTCTTGATGTGGATCGGTGAGTTGATTACTGAAAAGAAAGTCGGAAATGGCATTTCCTTGCTTATTTTTGCCGGCATCGTGGCCAGCTTGCCGACGACCGTGCAGCAAATTGCCACTACCTTTGATATGAGCCAATTGCTGATGTTAATCGGCTTCGTAGCTATCGCGGTCATTACCGTTGTTGGCGTGGTCATTATTAATGAAGGTCAGCGCAATGTGCCTGTCCAGTATGCCCGCCAAGTCCGCGGCAACCGCACTTTTGGCGGCACCAGCACTCATTTGCCGTTGCGCGTTAATATGGCCGGCGTTATCCCGATTATCTTCGCGATTTCTGTTGTCTTATTCCCGTCTATGGTGGCTCAGTTCTTGATTCACGCGAAGACTGCTTGGATTGCCAGTGCAGCTTCTAATGTTATTACTTTGTTCAATAACCAACTCTTCTACGGTATTGTCTATTTCGTTTTGGTTTTTGCCTTCACCTATTTCTATACTGAAGTTATTTTCCATCCGGCGCAGATTGCCGAGAACTTACAGAAACAGGGAGGCTTTATTCCTGGTATTAGACCGGGTAAGCCGACTAGTGATTACTTGGCTTATACAACCCATAAGATTATCCTGGCCGGCGCTTTATTCTTGGGCCTGATTGCTGTCTTGCCTCTGCTAATGAAGTATTTTACCGGTATGCAGGCATTCGCTGTCGGCGGTACCAGTTTGCTGATCGTCGTCTCTGTGGTTATTGAGACCGTTAAGCAAGTTGAAGCGCAGATGACGATGCGTGAATACGATGGTATCTAATTAGAGAATTAAATTGTGATATATAAAAAATCAGCTTTATAGCTGGTTTTTTTTATGGTATAATATTCAAAGTGAAATTAACGATATAAATATGGACTTAAAAGACGTGACGAAAGACATGGCTAATCAGACCAATTACCGCATCACCCAGCGGATGGAAGAATTGATGCGGACTAACCCAAATTATAAGAACTTAAGCGGCGCCAACCGCGACCTGGTGCTAAACATCATTAAGAAGTATAAGGAGAAAATCCGCCAAGGCATTCAGCCCTCTGGCTTAACAGTTCGCGAAGATAAATATCGTCTGTATGAGAACCGAGTTAAACTCGGACTAACCTCATATGACCTGAATCAGATTAATGACCTCTTAGACAGCTTTAAAAAATAATATATGGAATTACACGGCATTAGTGGCGGCAGTGGCTTTAGTATCGGCAAGCTTTCCTCTAGTCTGCGTTATGTGACGAGGAATAGCAGTTTGAAGGATAAGCATGCCACGATCATGAAAGTGGTGCGGGGCGCTCAAGGCGCTATTCGTAGTGGCAAGTTTAATGCGACTTCAGCAATGTCAAAGCTCAAGGGGGAAATGAGTGCTGAGGAACTCAAGAGTATTTCCGGCGTCTTTAAGCAGCTGGGCTCTGTGCCGTCTGCAGCTGGAGCGACGGAAAAGAGCGGTCCGCCAAAGATGACTTCTCTCCAGAAGGCGGTAGCGGCGGCTGAGGCGCGGCGCGACAAGACAATTGTACGCATGAATAAGTTGGCGCCCAGCCTCATTAAGATTAAAAAGTCTCTAGCTCAGAATACGGTTGGCGAACGCGGCCGTCTTAATCGGACTGGGTTGGCTTCAAGTAGTAACACCAGCGGAAATCATTATAATGCCGGGGCTAATCGGGGGGAGACAATGGATAAAGATATGACTTCGGGTGGTGTCGCTAAGCCGGTGACGAATGTTCATATGCAATTTTAATTAATCAATAAATAATAAATATATGGAAAAGAAGGGAATATCGAGCGGCAAGAAATTGCGCGGCGTTAATTTTCATGAGATGTCGGAGGCTCCGACCCGTGATGCCGAGAAATGGGCAGCTAAAATGAGTGTTAAAGGTCAGCCTCGCAAACAGGACAATAAGTCTTGGCCAAAATAATTTAGTAGCGTTAACAGCTTTGTTTTGCAGGCGCTAGGAATAGCTGGCGCGATTTTTTAATTACCATTAATTATACTTTATGTTCTGGAGTACTCTAGTTGTTGTCCTCGGGTTATGTTTATTTGAAGTTATCAGCAGTATTGATAATGCTGTTGTCAATGCTCATGTCTTAAAGACGATGCCGGAAAAGTATCGCAAGATATTCTTATTCTGGGGTCTGATTTTTGCGGTCTTCGTGGTCCGCGGTCTCCTGCCTTTTATTATTGTTTGGATTGCTAATCCTGATTTATCGATTCTGCAGGTTATTTCGGCCGCTTTCTCCAATGATCCGGCTATCCGCCACTATCTTGAAGAATCAAAGCCCCTCTTATTGTTAGGCGGCGGCATATATTTATTCCTAGTTTTTTTGTCATGGCTATTCCTCGAAGAGAAGAAATATGCCTTTTTAGCTGAGGGCTTCATTCATCGTCAAGGTGCCTGGTTTTACGCACTCGCCTCTCTTTTAACTACTGGAGTGGTCTATTTCTCTTTGCAGCATGATCCGATTCTGGCTTTAGCGGCCACGATTGGCGTTAGTGCTTTCTTTATCACTGACGGCTTTAAGAAGAATGCGGAAGAGAAAGAAAAGCAGTTATTGGGATCAAATATGAGCGCTTGGAGTAAGATTCTGTATCTTGAAGTACTTGACGCCTCGTTCTCCATTGACGGCGTTATCGGCGCCTTCGCCTTTACCGTCAGTATTCCTTTAATTCTGCTGGGTAACGGTTTGGGCGCTTTTGTGGTCCGGGAAATGACTATCCGCGGCATTGATTTAATCACGAAATTCGCTTATCTTAAGAACGGAGCGATGTATGCCATCGGTATCCTGGGCGCTATCATGATCATGGAAAGCTTTGGTAAGGAATTTTATTTCTGGGTCGCGCCGCTGAGCATGGTTATTTTCTTGGGACTGTTCTTATTTATGTCGGTCAGAGCTAGCAAAAAAGCGGTTACGCCTATTCAATAAATTTATGGTTTATATAAAGACAACAGAAGAAATCAGAGCTATTAGGGAGGGCGGCAAGATTTTATCTTCCATCCTCAGGAAATTAATAGCAGAAGTAAAACCAGGCGTTAGCACGGAGAAGATAGAGGATTTAGCTAACGCTTTGATTGAAAAAGCCGGGGGCCGGTCAGCCTTTAAGAATTATCCCATGGGTGGAGGTATATTTTTCCCCTCAACCGTTTGCGTGTCCATTAACGATGAAGTGGTCCACGGGGCCGCTTATCCTGTCCGGACGCTCAAGAGTGGCGATATTGTTGATTTAGATATTGGCATGGAATGGCCGATTACTAAGGAGTTACGGGAGAAGTTTAAACTGCCGACTAATTCCCATACGAAAAATGGCGGCTTCTTTACCGATATGTGCGCTACTGTCGGCGTTGGGAAAATCAGCGCCGAGGCTAAGAAATTATTACAAGTTTCCCATAAGTGTTTAGAGTTGGGCATTAAGGCGGTTAAGCCGGGTAATACCTTGAATGATATTGCTCGGGCGGTGTCTGATTGTGCGGAAAGCCATGGCTATGGCGTCGTCCGCGATTTGGTCGGTCACGGTGTCGGCTATCTGGCTCACGAGAAACCGGATGTCTGTAATTTTGTAATACCGGAAAAGAGTCGGGAAAATATCGTTTTGCGTCCGGGTATGGTCATTGCCATTGAACCGATGATTAATGAAGGTGACTGGCGCGTGAAAGTGGCAGATAATGATTATACAATTATTACGAAAGACGGCTCACTGAGCGCGCATTTTGAACATACGGTGGCGGTCACGGAGAGTGGTTATGAAATCTTAACTAAGTAATGATAACGGATATGGACAAGGACTTGAATTATCTCGGGGTGGACTGGGGTGAGAAGCGGATTGGTTTAGCAACGGCTGACAGTGAAGTGAAACTATCCTTGCCTTTAAAGACGGTAGCGACTTTAGCTGAGCTCTTGGCAGTCATTAAAGAAGAGGAGACTGACGTGATTGTCATCGGGGCACCACAGAAGATGAGCGGAGCAGCGGCCAGCAATCCTCTATGGGTTAATTTCGTGGCGCAGTTAAGAGAGAAGAGCGGCTTGCCGATAGAGCTCGTCGATGAACGCTTGAGCAGTCTGGCGGCCGATGCTCTCGGCGGACCAGCCAATCAGACAGCCGGGCGCGATGAGATTGCGGCATCTATTATTTTGCAAAGTTTTTTGGATAAGGTGAAGCGCTAGGAAGAAAATATTTTCTCCAGTAATTATGAATAAGGATGAAACTAAAAATACTCCAGCTTTAATTTTGAATCGGCAGGACTATAAAGAGTATGACAGCTTGGTGACGGTCTATACACCAGGTTTTGGTAAGTTAACTCTGCTTGCTCGCGGGACCAAAAAAACCGGTTCAAAACTGGCTGGTCATATTGAACCGCTGACTTTGGCGGATCTGATGATTATTAGTGGCAAAGGTTTTGACTATATTGGTGGCGTGATTACCCGGGATGCCTATCTCGGGATCAGGGAAGACCTCAATAAACTTTATTATGCCGGCTCAGCGGTCGGCCTTTTTAATAGACTAACGAAAGAGAATCAAGGCGATGAACGCCTATTTTTTTTATTACTAAAATGGCTGGAAATCTTAAATTATTTTACAGATTTTAAGCGAGAAAACGGGGAACTGGTCTTGGCATTTTTCACCATTAAGTTCTTGGCCGAGCTGGGCTATAAACCGGAATTATATAAATGTCTGGAATGTTCAGAGGCAATTAGCCCGGGACAGAACCATTTTAATCTATTGAGCGGTGGGCTTGTTTGCGACGCTTGTTATACTAAACGCCGGCAAGAAGGCTCAATCTCTGGAGCCGAATTATTGACAATTACTGATAATTGTATTAAGTTAATGCGCTTTATGGCTGATAACCGGTTCAAATCGGCAGAAAAATTAAAGATTGACAATAAGACGCTTAGGGAAATAAATGGACTGCTGGACAAATATATCATCTTCCATTTCTAAAAATATTTGACAAAAAACCGCCAGAATGTGACGGTTTTTTCTTGCTAAAATCTCGAAAACAAGTTAATATTTAGGTAATATAAACTTTTTAAGAACGCGAAATCTTTCGTCCATTTTTTATGTTAAGAACACACACTTGCGGAGAATTAACCAGCGCGAATATCGGCCAGGAAATAGTCTTAACCGGCTGGGTTAACAGCGCCCGAAATCTGGGAGGCCTGATCTTTATCGATTTACGGGATAAATATGGTATTACTCAGGTTAATATCGATCCGGTTAATAATCCGGCAGCGGCTGCTATCGGCGAAAAACTGCATTCTGAGTGGGTGATTAAAGTCACCGGTAAAGTGAGTGGTCGTCCGGAGGCGATGCAGAACAAAAAAATGCTGACTGGAGAGATTGAAGTCTCTGCAAGTGAGATTGAAGTTTTAAACCAGTCACTAGTTTTACCTTTTGAAATTAGTACTGATAAGAATGGCGAAGCGAACGAAGCTTTGCGCTTGAAATATCGCTTTATCGATTTGCGTCGTCCGAAATTACAGGCGATGCTAGCTGCTAAGGATAAATTCATTACTTATATTCGGGAATATTTCCATCAAGCCGGCTTTACCGAAATCCAGACTCCGATTTTAGCGAATTCCTCTCCGGAAGGCGCTCGGGATTTCTTAGTCCCGTCACGATTATACCCGGGCAAGTTCTATGCGCTTCCTCAAGCCCCTCAACAATTCAAGCAGTTGTTGATGGTGGGCGGCGTGGATAAATATTTTCAGATTGCTCCTTGCTTCCGTGATGAAGATCCGCGCATGGACAGGCATTATGGTGAGTTCTATCAATTAGACATGGAAATGAGCTTCGTGGAGCAAGAAGACGTCTTGCAAGTAATGGAGCCTCTAATGATTCAATTAACAGAAAAATTCAGCGAGAAGAAAATAAGCAATCTTTTGCCGGATGGCCGCTTTGCGCGTTTGTCTTGGAAAGAAGCCATGACCAAATACGGCTCCGATAAGCCAGACTTGCGCTTTGAATTATTAATAAAGGATATCAGTGCGGCAGTTAGTGACTGCGGTTTCAGTGTTTTTGAAGAGGCTGTTAAAAACGGCGGTGTCGTCCATGCTTTAAAGATTGAAGGCGGTGCAAAATTTAGCCGCAAGGATATTGATGAATTAACTGACATTGCGAAGAAGCGCGGTGGCAAGGGCTTAGCCTATTTAAACATTAAGGAAGGCGTCATCGCTTCGCCGTTTGCTAAATTTCTGACACCAGAAAAACTAAGCGCCTTAGCTCAGGAGTGCGAAGCGAAGGATGGAGATATCGTTTTCTTTGCGGCTGACGCCTGGCGGACCGTTTGTACGGTCCTGGGAGCCGTGAGAAATGAAGTTGCTATTAGACTGAACTTAAAAGATAATAATCAGGCAGCTTGGGTCTGGATAGTAGATTTTCCGATGTACGATTATTCAGAAATTGAAGAAGGACGCATTGACTTTGGCCATAATCCTTTCTCTATGCCCCAGGGAGGCTTGCAAGCACTTAGAGAAAAGAATCCGCTAGAAATCTTGGCTTATCAATATGACTTGGTTTTAAATGGCTTTGAAGTATCAAGCGGCGCTATCCGTAATCATAATCCAGAAATAATGTATGAGGCCTTTAAGGTCGCCGGCTATAGCCGAGAGGATGTCGATAATAAGTTTGGAGCGATGATTAATGCTTTTTCATATG
>VFKX01000080.1 GCA_009885285.1 Candidatus Falkowiibacteriota bacterium | reverse complement strand
GACGGTATCCATCCTCATGACGCCGCTGATCTCCTGGGCCAGCAGGGGATAATTCTCCGGGCCGGCCAGCATTGCGCCCAGCCACTACACGACAGTCTAGGTATTCCGGCCAGCCTGCGAGCTAGTCTGAGCTTTTATAATACTAAAGAAGAAATCGATTACTTTGTCGCTCAACTCAAGGAGCTGCATCGCGCTTTCACTCGCTAAGATGGATATCTACGCTCAAAATATCATGGACCATTATAAAAATCCGCGTAATTGCGGCCTCTTAAAGGCGGCTGATGTCAGCCATCGCGAGTTAAATTCCTCCTGCGGTGATGATATTACCGCCTATATAAAATTTGCCGGCGAGAAAATTAAGAAAATTATGTTCACCGGTCAAGGCTGCGCCATTTCCCAAGCCGGTATTTCCATTCTCAGTGAAGAATTAATCGGCAAATCAAAAACGGAGGCTTTAGCTTATGATTTTGAAGACATCCGGAAAATTTATGGCATCACGATCTCCGAACGGCGCTATAAATGCGCCATCCTCGGGCTTCACGCCATCCAAGCGGCAATAAAAAAAGCTATTCCAAAAGAATAGCTTTATTAAAATTTCAATATTAGAGCTTCATACATAATGACGCGCTATTTTAATAACCTCGAAAGCTCCAAATGCCAACATCGGTACTATTATTAACCACCAATGGCCTGTAAAGATAAGTATGGAAGCCATAATTGCACCAATGGCATCCAATGCGAAGTTCATTTGTGAACACCGATATGCATCTTTGACCTCAGGATCATTTTTGGTCACTCGGCGGACGATCAGCCAGCCATGAGCCAAGCAAAACAGATAATAGACAAAGGCCATACCCCAACCAATAAAAACGCCGGTTAAAATATTCACCCAAAAAGAGAGGGCGAATATATTGGCTAGCATGGCTACTGCCATGAAATATGCACAAATTATCAAGCTAAGGAAATCGGACGGTCCTTTTTTATAGCGTCGATTGCCTAACCTTTTCAAAAATTCTTTCTTTTCTGGCCAGACTACGTAAGATACAGCGACGCTGGTCACGCTCGCTAGTAAACACAGAATAATCTGATTAATAACTGACATTCTAGTTCCTCCTCATTAAGTTTTAAAGTTACTATTTAAGAATTGGTAAATACTTGTTAGCTAATTAAATTTATCAATATTAATTCAGGCGGTCAAGAGTCTAACTAAGCAGCACTGACCATCAATCTTTTAAGGGATGGAACTTCCTCTGAGACTTCTGCGCATAGAGGTCGGAAGCATGAACATAGCGGGTCGTCGTATCCAGCGATTCATGGCCCAAAAGCACCTGAATGGCCGCCGGATTAGCGCCAGCCTCGGCTAGATAGGTCGCAAAGCCGTGTCGCAGGGAATGGGCAGAAGTCGGGACGTTTATGCCTAGGATTTCTCGGTAGCGCTTAATCTTAGCCTGTAAATAATTAGTGGATATCTTTTTGCCTTTAGAGTCTGGTGAATTCAGTCCGCGATAGGGAATAAAGGCAAAAGGGGAGTCGTCATTTCTAATATCAAAATAGGCCGATAATATTTTGGCGCCCCGCGGCGTTAAGTACACGAATCTTTCTTTTTTGCCTTTACCCAGAATAAATATTTTTCCTTCCTTATCAACCTGATTAATTTTTAAATTGACGAGCTCTGAGATACGCATCCCGGTAGAGAAGAGGACCTCAAGCATCGCCCGGTTACGCAGAGCTACTCGCGGATCTTTTTCAATCTTAGTTGGAAATTCAATCAGTTTAACAATCTCTTCGAGTTCTGCCACTTGCGATTTCTTTTTAATGGTCTTAATCATCTTAACGACATCCGGCGGCAGCGGGGAAGCGTAGTCCATTTCGATGAGATATTTGAGGTAACTGCGCAGGACTGACAGCATCCGGTTAATAGAATAGGCATTGAGTTGCTTAACGCCCAATTGCTGACCAGCAGTCAGACGGTCAATAGAAGTTAAAAAAGCTTTGTAGTTTAAAATATCTTTTTTAACTAGCTTGGCAAATAATAATTTATTGGCAGTCAGAAAATCTTCAAAAACTTTTAAGTCGCGTTCGTAGTTATAAATGGTCTCCAAAGAGTAGTTATTGACCTTAAGGTTAAGGAGATAGTCCTCAAGGAGAGGCAAGGGGTGATTCATATGATTATTGATGATTATATGCGTTTTTACCAAGGAAATGAGGTAATATATAACAGAGTATAATATCCCTTACACTCCATTATAGCATAAAATCAATAAGTAGTACAAGACATTTATCCACATAGCCATACCAATAAAAAAGACCCTTCTATTAAAGAGTCTTAATACCTATAGTACTTCCAGACTTAATCCTTAAATATGTTGGTCATTAACATCGGCCAAATTATTTTTCCGTCTTAGACAATATATGATGACATATATTAGTTAACTGGAGTCAGCTACAGTAAAGTATGCTGGCACGACCGAGGACCGTCGACCGGATGGTGAATGCCTGGATTCAGCCATAGTGATACCCATAATTTTAGTTCTATAGAGGGAACTACAAGACCAGTTCCCTGCTTTTCCTACTGGATATTGCCCCAGGTGATAATCAATCCCATCAGGTTAACTTGCGGCTGAAACATCAGGACAATCTTAACGATGATTAAGAAAATTCCGACTGTTGTGATACAGAATACCAGAATGGCGAGCGCAAATAAAATTTTAAAAGCTAGCTCCATATGGATAAGAATGAAAATTAATTAAAGTCCGGGTTGATAAAAATCTTGTCACCGTAGCGCAAGTCAATATAATTAGTCTTACTGAAATTATCCTTGATTTTCTCTCTTTTGACAAGGAGTAAGCGACTGATTTGCGCCTCAGCTCCCTCTTTGACTTTAAACAGGACAACCGGGCCATCGACCAACTTAGCTTTAACCGTATTAAATTCCTGATCAATAATAAATTTCTCAACCGGCAGTTCCGGATAATTTGCCAGTTGTTGGCTCAGTTCAAAAATAAAAGATAAATAATCATTCTTGATATTAATCTTATCACTCGGCGTAATCATCGAGGCGGAATTCCTATTCTCCAGAGTAAAATATTTGGTCTTATTTTCTTCAGATACCGGCGGTTCCTTAATAATATAGGCATCCTGAGAAGCATAATAATAAGCGCTTCCCTCTTGGAAAATAAAAGCATAGGGGCGTTCAATCACTTTAAGTTCAATAGTATTCGGCCAAACTTTTTTTATTTCCGCTCCGGAAAAATTATAAGTTGAGACCACTTGACTGATTACCTCGTCTTCCCGGAATAAATGGATATTATGCTCCGAAAAAAATAAGCCCCGTCTATTCCCCGCTTCCGCCCAGACAATCTGCTCGAGCTCGGCACTATTTAAATGGGTCAGGCCGCTGACTTTAATCTGCTTGATCTGCCATAGAGGGGCCGCGAAAAAAAACCAAATCAATCCTATTACTGCTAAGATTGCCGCCAAAATCAGCCACTTACGGCGATGCGGCTGTTTAGGCTTGGCTTTTTTATGAAAAAAAGGATTAGCCAGATTCTTATGCTGATAATCTTTCTTAATGTTTTTATAGCTGGGACGGAGGGCCATGTTAAAATTATTATAAGTTAATGATTGCCCGGCGAATATTGGGCTGGAGTTTGACTAAAAATTCATAAGGAATAGTATCACATAATCGGGATAAATTTAAGACCGAATTCGGCTGATTTTTGTCTGAAGAGATAATCTGCACGATATTACCCACCGCAACCGGCCTATTTCCTATAACCAGACAGGTCAGATTCATACAAATCCGACCGGCAATCTGCGCCCGAAAATCTCCCGCCGCTGATCTCACTAGGAATTCGGCGCGACTCGATAAGCGCCGGTCCAGACCTTCAAAATAGCCGAACGGGATAACGCCGATAGTCGTGGCCTGAATAGATGTATATGTTTCATTATAAGAAACAGTTTCAGCTACCTCTAGTTCTTGCAAAGAAACAAGATGCGAATAAGCATCAAGAGCGGGTTGCAAAGGTTCCGCCTCCAGACGCTCCGCTGCGAAAGGACTATAACCATAAAAAGCCAATCCTGGACGATAAGCGGTTAACGCATCGCTTTTCATAGTCAAACATGCTGCGGAATTACCCAGATGAATATAGCGCGGCTGAAAGCCAGCCGTGCGCAAAACATCAAGCGCTGACATAAATTTATTTTCTTGAATTTGGTTCAGTGCTGACTCAGCGTCGGCTGAGGCTAAATGCGAACAAAATCCGCTTACTTCCACCTTCTGTAAATATTCCATATTCTTCAGAAGGAATGCCGTCATATCCTTAATACCCTCGCGATTCATGCCGGAATTAAAGAATAAATGAATCTTTACTCTCTTGCCATAGCGCGACAGGTGCTGCAAAGTGGCCTCATTATAAACGACAAACTCCGATCGTTCTAATTTGCAATAATCATAAGCCGCCAGCGGCATTTCACCGATAATTAAAACCCGGCCTCGGAAATATTTATAAACGATCTGCGCTTCCGGATAAGAGTCAACTGCTACCAGCTCCGGCTTGACCCGGTTCAAGATCTGGCAGACCTCTTTTAAGCCATGGCCATAAGCATTGGATTTTAAAACGGGAATAATGGCGGCGCCGGGCTGCAGGCTCTGCAAATAATGATAATTGGCGATGAGCTTAGCCGCGTCAATTTCTAAGACATTTAAAGTCTCGTATTGCGGCCGAATAAGTTTTCTAAAAAAATTAATCATAGCTTATTCCGCTTGGACTTGGCCCTGGCCGGCATTAAAACGGTCTTTATCTAAAGACGTGCTCAGATTATCAAGCGTGCCGGCAGCATCTTCCGCCGTTAACGTATCACTGGCGTAATACTGCAAATTATTCAGTAGAGGTAAAACTTGTCCTGCTTGAGCGGCCGTAGGCGTAAGCTGCACTTCAAAACCCAGATGATATTTCTCTGTCCGTCCGGCCAACCTTGCTATCTTCCAGATTAATTGGCGAGCGCTAGCATTATATTTAAAATCACCGGCGAGGAGCGAGCGACTGTCAGTTAGCTCTACACCCTTAGGTAAGCGAGCACTGACAACAAGATTCTGCCAATCCGCCTGGCTCTGAGCCTCAATAAAAATCCAATAATTAGTGGGCAAACCGACAACCGGCGGGACCGGGCCGATGCCCAATTGATCACCTTGCGGGCTAGTATAATAAGCGGCAGCCGTGACCTTCAAATCGGCTTTAATCTTTAATTGCTGCAAATCCAGGTCCTGCTTGAAAGTCTGACCATTAATCATATATTCTAAACGGGCGCGCCAATTGATGACGCGGCTGTCTTTTTCTGAAGTAAAAAAAACTTTTAATCCAGCCTGACCATTAACACCAGCGGATAAATCCGTAAAAACAGCGTTTGTACCATTAAATTCGACGCTCTGAGTTTCCTCTGCCTTCTCTAATCTATCCACGGAAAAATTATTGTCAGTGCTTTCTAGGGTCACGCGCAAACTAGAAATAGGCACAGCACCGTTGTTCTTATAATCAACCCGGACCAGAGTTCCCGATTCTAGGTCAACGGATCCGGCTGCCGGCACAATAGTGATAGCCAAAGGCGGATTATTCAAGTCGACCGACTGATGATTAACGGTTCCCAAAGAAGAAGCTGTCGGACGATATAGATAAAGGCCAATAACGCTGGCCAGTAAACAGATAATGACAATTGTCAGGCTTAAGTCCAGGACCAGATGCCAATGATTCTTCAAATAATATCTTTCAAAGCGGCCGCGGAAATATTGATGGATAAATTTAATCATATCTTTAAGGATTCTTAATAAAAGTTCTTAATACCGACGAGAATATCTAGACGGCCGTCACCGTCAAGATCGCTCACGCTGACGCGGGCGCCACCATGATAGCTTTCGTCATAAGCGAAGAAGCTCTTTAAAACTTGGCCCTGAGCACTGAAGACCCGGACTTGCGGTCCGCCAGCTGCAGCCGGGACAGTAATGATATCTATCGCCCCGTCACCATCAACGTCGCCAGTAGCCACGCTAATACCGCCATTAAACTTATCGCCGTATGGTGAAAAAGTATTAATTAACTGGCCCTTCAAGGAAAATATCTTGACGCCGGATTTATCACCCTTCCCTGGCCCGGTAATAATTTCGTCCTGACCGTCACCATTCAGGTCAGCCATAGCCACATTAACGCCGCTGCGCAGTTTTTTATCATACGCAAAGAAACTGCCTTCAAGTTTGCCGCTCGGACTAAAAATACGAACCTGCGGTCCGCCGCCCAGACCGGCGCCAACGACAATCTTTCGGAAATATCCGTCATCGAGATGAGCTGCTAAATTTATATTTTTCTTATACGCTTTATCATAAGGATAGAATGAGGAGACGCGTTTGCCGTCCTGATACAAACTGACTTGGCCGCTGGCTGCGCTGAGATTAATGTCGGTCGCATCACCTTTTGAACCGTTAGCCATAATTACTTCGGCTTCACCGGCATAGGCGCTCGCATAAGAGAAAAAACCACCGCGTACTTGTTCGCCGGAAAAATTATAAACCCGATAAAAATATCCATTAGTGAAAGCGCTATTGGTAATTAAAGTATTACGTTTGAGCAGAATTAAGCCGTCACTAGGCGCTAATTGAATGAAGTTAACTTTGATTCCATTATTAAGAGTTGGCACTTGGCTACCAGAAATACGTTCCAATTCTTCCTTCAGAAAAGCATAATTTTGTTTCTTGTCAGTGGAATTAACAATGGCGACGCCATTTTTAAAATCGCGGCGCCACAACCCAGGCGTCATGGTATCACTCGCGCTATTTAAGAGATTATAAGGACGAGAACTAGCCGGGCCGAGATTAACGTCGTATTCATCATACCACCAGGTCTGGCCATGATTAGTAATATCGTAGTCAAAACTAAAGAATCCGCTGCCCATTAAAGCACTGGTCAAGCCATAGCGCAGATGCTGGTAATTACCCTGATTCTTGTCAGTGACGTTAAGAACAGACACAGCCGGGGTGGGATTTAAAGTCGGCAATTTCAAATAGGTTTTCATAGCGCCCGTCCAAGTGCCGCCGTTTTCCCAGGCCGGCGGAAAGCTTTCCAGCATCATCCCGTTCATAATTGACTGATAACCGTCATAGACGCGGCCATTGCCAATAATAATGAACTCCGAGCCGGTCAGGGACCTGGTTTTGGCGAGCATTTTCTTAAAACCGGCCGCCCAGGCCGCATCGGCCTGTGTCCGAGAATCAAGCGCGCCATTATTATCCAAATCTAGATTGCCATTATTCATCCAGGAAATATCACCCCAAGTATTGTCATAGAAAACTCCATCCCATAGGCCGGTAGAATAGATCTTATCCGCCACGAATTGCGGCAGATAATCATTTAAGCGCTTTCCGTTAGCGTCCGGACGAGCCCCGTCAGTCAAATTAAACATTGAGGTATAAGGCCAATTGGAAATCTTATTCCCGTTCTGGTCGCGCATCCACCAGCCGTCAGACAAGCCGGCGGCAAATTGCTGGCGCAAAATCGCGCTGTCATAACCATTAACATCATCAAGAATTTCTTCGGAAGTAATATAGGCGAGAATAATCACCTGGGGATTTAACTGCCTGACTTTAGCCAGCTGCGCCGGGCTATTCTTGGAAACCTCCATATCTAAAATCAAGAGATCCCACTTCGCCAGTTCCCTGGCCTCAGTGTCAGACATTTCCCATTTTAAGAAATAATTGGCCAAGCGCGGGTAAGATGTCTGTAAAACCACGGCCTCAGATTTAAGCGGCACAAATAAGCCGGCCGTGATAACGGCTAAAGTCAGAGCGACTGATTTATACAACGCAACTTTTTTCATGGTGCAAATAATTATTTCTATTTATTCTTCGCAACAATCTTTTGATAATTTTTCGGCATGTACGGTAATAAGGCTTGAGGAATCTCAACCGAGCCGTCTTCATTCTGGTAATTCTCCAGGATAGCGATTAAACAGCGTGGTACGGCAATAGCAGTGCCGTTTAAAGTATAAACTAATTCCTTCTCGCCGCTGGCCGTGCGATATTTAGTATTCATGGCGCGGGACTGGAAATCGGTACAATTGGAAGTGGAAGTTACTTCCGCCCAAGCGCCCTGACTACCGTCGGCGGCCGGTTTACCCGGCATCCAAGCTTCTAAATCATAAGTACGAATAGAAGGAGACCCGAGGTCGGCCGTGCAATGATCAATTACCTGAAAAGGCAGGCCGAGACCTTTAAATATTTCTTTCTCAATTTCGAGCATTTCTAGATGAGCCTGATCAGCGTCAGCCGGTTTTACATATTGAAACATTTCAATCTTGGTGAATTGATGGACCCGGAAAATACCTTTGGAAAATTTGGAATAGCTGCCAGCTTCCGTGCGGAAGCAATGAGAAACAGCCGCATATTTCTTCGGCAAATCGGCTTCGTCAAAAGTTTCATCCTGATGATAGCCACCCATGGTGATTTCAGCGGTGCCAATCAGGCATAAGTCAGAGTCAGCGATATTATAGACCTGTGTGGATTCACCCCGCGGATTAAAGCCCATACCTTCAAGCACAGTTCGCTTAGCCAGGTCAGGAGTCGTGAAAGGCGTAAAGCCGCGAGTAATAAGAATACCGAGAGCATATTGAATCAAAGCGTATTCCATTAAAGCTAATTCATTCTTCAGATAATAGAACTTAGCGCCGCTAGCTTTAGTCGCTCGGTCAAAATCAATCAAGTCCAAGGACTCGGCTAATTGAACATGGTCTTTCGGCACAAAAGAAAACTTCTTCGGTTCGCCGTAAGTACTCAAAACTGGATTATCATCCTCATTGGCGCTCACCCGGACATCGGGATGAGTCAGATTTGGCACTGACAACAAGGCTTCATCAAGCTGTTGCTGTTTGATACCTAATTCTTCTTCTTGCGCCTTGAGCGCCTCGCCTAAGGCCTTCATCTCAGCGATGATTTCCGGCGTTGGTTTGGTTTTTGAAAATTGATTGCGCTTGGCTCGAGCCGTTTCGACAGCCGCTGTTAAAGCGCGAGTTTCCGTATCAAGTGCTAAGAGGGCGTCAATATCGACGCTGGCTAAACGATTACGGGAATTGGTTTTAACCATTTCCGGGTTTTCTCTAATAATTTTGATGTCGATCATATGTATAAAGGTTAATTTAGCAGATCTAATTGATTACTTCCCCGCCGAAAGTCTTGAGCAAGTCGGCCATCAAGCCGCCCGACGGCGCTGATTCTTTCTTTAAGGCCTTAGGCGTTTTTATTTCCTCCGGAGCTGGCGGTTCAGGCGCGGATACTGGCGCATCAGCTTTCATTGGCGCTTCACTAATAGGTGCAGTTTCTGGACTAGCTTTCAATTCCAAGCCTTCATCAATTAAGGCAGTAAAACTCAAGCCATAACCGAAGACTTCGCTTAAATTATTATCCACGATACTCTTAATGCTCGGATCACAAACGCGGTTATGATGGAATTTATATTTAAAAACCATGATCAATTTGCCGTGCTTAATTTCCCGCGGTTCGCAATTCTGCAAAACGAAAGACAAGGAATGATTAAACTTCTTAATCTTCACTAAGAATTCAGGCCATTTCGCATTAATTTCTGCAGAACCTAAATTAACATTGGCATCCAACGCTTGATGGGGCGGTAAATTGTCATTAGCAGTTGGCACGGCCGCTTCTTTTTTCAAAACTGGACTCGCGGGAGAATTATTGGCCACGGGAGCAATCATTTCTCGGCGCATCGTTGGAGCTGCCGAAGCTGCTGGCGCCGGTGCAACTGGCGGCGTACTTAAACCGAAGCAAAGCTCAACAATGGCCAGCTCCAAAGGCAATTGCGGAATCATCGGACTCTTATTATCATTAACACATTCTAGGAAGCGACGGGTAAAGAGAAAGATCTGCGGCCAGCCTAACCCGGACACAACCTCAGACAAGCGCTTTTCCAAACTCTCGCCCAAATCAAGACCCAAGTTACCTGCCAACTCTGGGCTCAATTTATTAAGCATAACCTGGCGTAAAAGGCTAATGACTTCACCCGTAAAAGTTTTTAAATTGACGCCGCTGTCGGCCAGACCGTTAATCAGGCCGACAGCTTTAGCCGCGTCTTTCTTGCCTAAATAATCCAGCAAGTTAATGGCCTCATGACTATTATAGTGCGGCAAAACAAGCTCCGCTTGCTCAGCGGTAATTTTCTTATCGCCCAGAGAAAATATCTGCCCCAGTAAACTCTCCGCGTCGCGCAAATGACCGCCGGAATGACGGGCCACCGCTTCCAGCACAGAATCTTCTACGCTAATCTTCTCGGCTGCGGCAATAACTTTGAGCTTAGAGACAATTTCGTTGACGCTGATCCGCTTAAAATCAAAACGTTCACAGCGGGAGATAACCGTGCCTGGTACTTTTTGGATTTCCGTCGTGCATAAAATAAAAACCACATAAGACGGCGGCTCTTCAATAATTTTCAAGAGAGCGTTAAAAGCGGAAATGGACAACATATGAACTTCATCAATAATGAAGACCTTAAATTTCGCACTGGTCGGCACTAGGCGAGAAAAAGCGATGATATTCTCCCTGACATTATCCACGCCGGTGTTAGATGCAGCGTCAATTTCAATGATATCCAGATTCTTGCCGGCAGTTATGCTCAAGCAGCTGGCGCATTTATTACAAGGTTCAGCTTGGCCGGCCTGGCGCTTCTCACAATTCAGAGCTTTGGCCATGACCCGGGACAAAGTGGTTTTGCCTACTGCCCGCGGACCGCAAAAAAGATAAGCATGTGCCGGCCGTTCGGCCGCAATTTCATTCTGGAGCGTCACTTTAATATGGTTCTGTCCGAAAACGTCAGAAAAATTCTGGGGACGATAATCGCGATAAAGGGTGGACATAGGCTGATGGGATAAATGAGTAATGAGTAAGGAAATTTACTAAAGATTAAATTAACGGTTCGTGCGCTGACTGATTTCCGCTTCGACGAGGCGTTTATCCTGCCCGTACTTCAAGCGGCTCAAAGCGCGAATCTTATCAGCGATGCCCGGAGTCTTAACCCCCAGGATCGGCCAGATACCTTTCAGAGAGAATGGCCGTGAGGCACTATTATCAACCAAAAGTTTTAAACAAGAGAAACCTTTATCAACGTTAATCAAATCATATTCATTGAAAACCGGTGCGAATTCTTTAACCATAAAATCTGCATCTTCCGAACCGATCTTAAAGCTGATCATGGTACCGACGTTGCCGAAAACCGCATCTTTGATTTCGGTATTATTATTCTTCGACAACTGACCGATATACTGATGGGCGATAATCAGATTCAAGGCATATTTACGAGCCTCGGAAAGAATCTGGCAGATGGAATTAGTGGTAAAGTTTTGGAATTCGTCGATATAGAGATAAAAATCCTTCCGATTTTCTTGCGGCATATCGGTGCGGCTAAGCGCGGCCATCAATATTTTGCCGACAATGATCATGCCTAACAAATAAGCATTCATTTCACCGACTGAACCTTTCGGCAAATCAACCAGTAGGATTTTCTGACTGTCCATGACCTCGCGCAAGTTAAAAGCGCTTTTCTGCTGTCCGATAATCGGACGCATCATGTCGTTAGAAATAAAAGATGTTAACTTGGAAGTGATATAAGGTACGATATTAGCCAGGGCCGCTTCGCCACCCGCCTTATCGGCTTCATTGCGCCAGAAATCCACAACCGTCTGATTCTTACAATTTTCCAGTTTCATCTTCCGGAAATTTTCATCAGCCAGCACGGTCGGAATTTCCATCAGAGTCGAACCAGTGGACGGGTCGTCCATAATAAGCAACATGGCATTTCTCATGTATTGCTCAAACATCGGGCCACCAGTCGCCTTCAGATCATATAACTTATCAAAGATGCCGATCATTTCGTTGATAACAAAACTCTTTTGTTCCGGATATCTTTCATCATAATCAAGCAGATTCATCGCCATCGGTCGGCCTAAATCGCTCGGTGAAAAAACAATCACGTCCTCCGCCCGTTCCGGCGGCATACGGTCTAAAATGTCCTGGATCAAATCGCCGTGTGGATCCATGACACAGACCCCTTCCCCGTTCTGAATGTCTTGAATAACCATATTGGTCAGCAAGACGGATTTACCGGTACCGGATTTACCAATGATATAGGTATGGCGGCGGCGATCAGCCCGCTTGAAGCGAATTTCCTGTTTAACACCGCGATAGACATTTTCACCCAAGGAAATACCCTCAGTCGGCATATTGGACGGAGCGGGAGCAACCCGTGAAGTTAACCAGAAGATATTCGGCGTTTCAATAGTTGAGAGCGGGAAATGGAAAATACTGGCCAGCTCTTCACTATTCATCAAAAAGCTCTGTTCTTCCCGGAAATGACGATAGATAAAATCACTGATAATCTGCTCGGCATCGCCGCGGTTAACGCGAGAAAAGACATTACCGTAACTGAAATTATTATATTCCATGAAAGCACTACCGATGTTTTCCAAATACACGGCCGCCTTTTCTTTTGAGGCAGCGCAAGCGACTATACGGATATTCACATCGAGACCTGATTTCAGATTCTTTTCCTCAATAGATTTAAGCATCTCCTCTTCAATGGCCGACAATTTCTTTTCCGGTTGGCCGTCCACCGTTTTCTTTGTTTTAAAAATATCCTCAAAACCGCTAATGAAGCGGCCATAGGACGAGGCGGCGGCCAGACCGCTCTTCACGGAGCGCTTCTGATTAATTTTAGCGGCCACCAGGCGGGAGACGCTATGCCAGGAACCTCTGGCGCTTCTGACAGTATATTGAATAGACAAGCTCTCATCCTTTTCTAATTTTGATAAGACATTAACGATGGAGTTAAGCGGATCGACTTCCATTTTCTGATAAGTCTTAATGGGAAAGACGAAGCTCTTAGCCGTCCGCAAATAACCGGCCGCAATCTGACTCTTCGGATTGAAAGAATTATAGTCCTCCATCTCCTCAATCATGGCCTGCGGATAATGGGCATGAATTTGCTGTTCTAAATAACGAGCGCTTTCACGTGGGGCGGCCACATAAAAAGCAATGCGGTTATGATTAGCTACGATTTCAAAAGAAAACTGATCATTGCGCCCTTTTAACCAATACATGAAACCGCGTTGCGCCTTCAAGCCGCCGATAGCGGAGAAGATTGTTTCGCCGCGAGCGATTTCTTCTTTCATCTGCGTGACACTCGCCTCTTTATTGGCGTCATTCGGTTTTTCTTTCGGCAGCCGGACCATGAAGACCTGCTGCGAAAAATAGCGGCGCTTCCCGAGAAAGAAGCGGATGATATTGAGAATCGAGACTACGCCGAAAATCACCGCCACCAGGACGATGACGGCATAGACGGCGGTACTGCCAAAAGTGTTTATAAGATTTTCCATATTATAAAGTATCTTTTAAGCGCATGATTTTATCAGCTTTGATTTTTGTTTCCTGTTCGAGAAAAAAACGGTTGACTCCGGGAATTAGCTTTAACCAGGCTCGAATCAGGTCAATAATCTTGCTAGCCTGAACCTTAGTCTTGCTCAGCATGGTATTTATTTTTTTAACAGTCTCCTCCCCGCTCACGCGGAATGATTGCTGGCTTTTCGGATCCATTTTTAGATATATTTCACTTAAGCCGTCAGACAAGACCGCATCAATCGCTTGAGCACGCTGCTGTTCATAGCTTAAAACCGCCGGCGCCGCCGGACGTGCTTGGACGGGAGCGGATTCTCCCGGCTTAACTATTTCCGACGCCTGGGCCGGCCGCTCGACGCTCTTACTGATGCTAGCTTCGGGACTACCAATTCTCTCAGGATTTGGCAGCGGCGAAGTTATTTTCTCCGGCTTAGGTGTTTCTAAGATTATTTCTCCGGCCATATTGTTTTGCCAACGCTCAATAACGCTGGGATATTAATTCCTTAAAGTCAAAGACTAGTTGACGCTGATGGCATTCACCGGGCAGCTCTCTGCCGCATTCTTAGCGCAAGGAGTATTCTCATCATTTATCACTTCAGATTTACCATCAAGATCCATCTGAAATGTTTCCGGGCACATTCCAGCGCAAAGACCGCAACCGATACAAGTGTTCTGATCGACTTTTACCATATAATTTTAATTAATTTTAAGCTTTTTTAATGATTTTATTATAACATAACTATAAAAAATTGGAATGAGTCAGAATAGGCAAAAAATGCCCAAATATTGCCCAATTATAAGGAAAGTTGACAATTAAACGAGGTTTTGTTATATTGAGAGTATAAAATTTTAATAAGCACTCTGAAATACTGGTCTAAGGACTAGTATTTTAATGTCAAGCAACCAATATGGCACATAAGAAAGCCGCCGGGTCAACCTCATTAGGCCGCGAATCAGAGAGTAAGCGTTTAGGCGTTAAGCTATCTGACGGCGAATATGCTAAGATCGGCTCAATCATCATCAGACAGCGCGGAACTAAATATCACCCTGGCTTAAACGTCAGCAAAGGCAAGGACGATACCTTGTTTGCTGCTAAGGCCGGTTTTGTTTATTTCACCTCAAAGAAATTAAGAAAGTTTGATAATTCCCTGCAGGACTCCAAGATCGTCAGCGTTTTGCCGACCGCCAAGCCTGTCGTTCCAACTAAGAATCCGACTCCGAAAGGTGTAATGCCGGTAATTCAGAAAAAGAACGTCAAGCGTAAACCAGTAGCTGTTAAGGCTAAAAGCGCTAAGAAATAAGACATTGAAATTAAGGACACCTATAAAATACCCGCTCATGCGGGTATTTTTGTAATTTGTCAAAAAAATACCCTTTTGAAAGGGTATTTTTATTGTAGTTATTCTTTTAATATTTATCTAATATTTCCGAGTCCTCATTAATGATCTTGTAGGCAGATATTTCTCCTTGACTATTCCTCTCCAGCACCTGAACGCGAGTACTAGTGGCCAACCCTTTTTGAAACTTTTCCTCATCTATCATCCATTCAAGGGTAACCGGCCTAACTTCCGAGTCGATTCTGACCAATCGATATGACTCGACAGTGCCGTCATTATTACGCGCTACAACTTCATAGACGCCACGGCTATTGAGTTTCAAGGCGGTTTTATCTTCATCATTCATTAATTCAAGAGGTGGCTTAGTAGTCTCATTTACCGGCATAGCTAACTGAGTCTTTTCCATTAAAAGCCCGTATTTCTTTTGGCGGTAGGCGCCGGCATAAAAAGAAGAAATGATTAGCAATACTACTAGCGCTGCCAGACTAATTATTTTTTGGTTCAAATAGTTATGCGGCTCAACCTGATTAATTTCTTTTTTACTCATATTTATATCGTTAATAATATAGCTAGATATAATCCTTATTTTATTCATACAACGCCCTAACTCGACAAGCGCTATCTAACCAAATACATTCTGGATAATCATTACATTCAAAAGATTTTTTGCCGGTACAGACAGAACCGCAATCACCCGGACAATTAGCAGCCGTTTCAGCACCATTACAGACAGAATCGCCACAAACTGAACAGCTACCGCAATCTGAAGCACAAGTATAACAATTTTCACTAACACTGGAAGAACAAGTACCGTCACCACAGAATAAATTACATTTAGGTAAAGCATTTAACCAGCCGCAATGTGCAGTATTTCCACAAGCCTGGTCTGTAGTACGCTGACGACAAGTGGAACCAACTGCACCAGAACCAATCCAGTCTTGATTAACTTTTGTAAACATTGATACTCCCTGACCAGGGTCGCAATAGCTGAAGCAATAATTATTAGCCCCCAAATTTAAAGTGCAGCTTTGAGGAGTACAGTTAGACGGAGATTGCAGTAAGTCTAAACAACAACCAGGGCAATCTGTGGGACAAGTGATTGAGGTTTCCGGATAGACACATTCACCATCTCCACAAGATCCACAGGAGCCACAATCTGATGGGCAAGTACTGCAAGATTCTCCTGCGTCGCAAGAACCACTGCCGCAACATGATAGTGTTACTCCACTAGGCAAATGATCCTTAAAACTCTGAAAATCAGCGTAATATTTTGTAGGGACAAAAAAATCTGAGCCAGAATTGTTCTTTATGCATGTAGCGGCATGTCCATTAGGATAAATAACCTGACTAGTTCTACCGTTAAAGGTTCTAAATCCAGTCTCCGCGGTACCGGGAATGTCAAAGGCATTTACAATACTGCTAACAGCCATAATAATACCAAGAAACAGCAGTATAGATAACATTAAAAGAACATTTCTATTTTTCTTCAAATAATTACTCATATTCTATGATTTTCGTAGCTTAATTTATAAGTCTTCTATTGTGAGTATACTAATTTTCAAATATATAGTCAAATATTTAACCTTAAAAATAAAAAAAAGGAGCGCCTGTATAAGCACTCCCCTAATGCACTTTCTGTTTCGTTTACCATTTTAAACTGTTTAAAAAATTTCTAATCTCTATTAAATCAATCTTTGACTAAGCGCAATTCCAGCCCATCAATGAATGGAAATGTGTGACCAGTGACTAATGCGCAATTATCATTAACAATTGTGACTGACAATGCGCCATCACCGTATACAGCGGTAGACCAAAATCCAGCCCCCTCTTTAATACCCAAAAAACTAGACACTTTAGTGGAATAGTCATGTAGCAATAAACCACCAGGTAGTGCTGTAAAACCTGACGAATTACTGACGGTTTTTTTAAGACCAATCCAATGCTTTCCGCTGGCATCTATCACTTTTGGTCCAGCAATAGACTCTTTGCTGTTATTACTTACGCCACCAAGAAAATCAGTTAACTTGCCCCAGTCATTTTCACTAGGCACATGCCAACCCTGAATCAACTTCCGTGAATCTACAGTAGTATACCAATTATACATAGCACCATAGGTTGCACCATTTTTAGAATCAAAATTATAGAAGCAATAAGCGCCTCCAGTTTTTGAGCCCCAGGTAGCAAAATCTGTCACGTAATCAATAGGGTCTCCATTAGCATAATGAGTAGTCTTCAAATTTTCTTGCAACCAAACTTGGTCACCTATTTTAACTATATGATATAAATTACCATCAGCATCGGCCACAGCATATAAGCTAAACTTCTTAGTGTCTGACAAGGTACTGCCGGCACTGTTCTTGCATCCCACTCTTAGATTATAGGTTTCCCCTTCCTTAAGATGGGTAACATCGAGACTTACTACGGTCATTGAACTTCCGCTCAAGGTTCCGTCTAAAGAATCTGTATTCCAATTGCCAACATTGGCCATGGCGTTGGTCGCATACTGGAACCATACCCTAGCTCCATCTTCGTTACCAGTTACTTCAGCATTGAAGGTAACGGTACTGATTCTCATGTTACTAACCTCTTTTAGAACAACAATAGGTTTTTCTACCGGAATTATCGGTTTTACTGGTTCTTCAGGGTGACAACTGAACATCGCTGCTATGGCGAGAATCATCATGATCCTCAAGCCATAATAATTAAAATTGTTTGTTTTCATGACTTTTCTCTCCTTTTTTCATATTAAATTGTTAAAGAATTTATAAAACTATTTATTGACAACTTGTCAATGCTTACTTACTTATTATCATTATTTAATAATATTGTCAACACCTACTTTTTCACAGTTCCTGAACCCTTAGAAACCTTAATAAACTCCACAAATAACGGGTGCGGGGCTAAAGGCCGAGAAATATACTCCGGATGGAACTGGACGCCGATAAAAAACGGATGACCAGCAATTTCAATCGCTTCGACAATCTCCCCGTCTGGCGAAGTGCCGGCAATTTTCAGACCTAATTGCTCAAACATGGTTCGATAATCGTTATTGAACTCATAGCGGTGGCGGTGACGTTCGGAAACTGTTTTGTCTTTAGTGTAGCGGGCATAGGCTTTGGCTAAATGAGTGCCGGGCATAATCTTACATGGCCAGCCGCCCAGGCGGATAGTGCCGCCATAACCCTTTTCTTTAATCAATTTTTCCTGACCGGGCATAATATGAATAACCGGATTCTTAGTCTTATGATCGACTTCGGCAGAGTTCGCATCACCAAGATTAGCAACATGGCGAGCAAACTCAATGACCGCCATCTGCATGCCATAGCATAACCCAAAATATGGCACGCCCTTTTCACGGCAATACTGGATTGTCTTAATCTTCCCTTCCGCTCCGCGGCCGCCCCAACCCTGAGGCACAATAATGCCGTCGAGACCCGCCAGCTCCTTCACGCCCTTCTTCTCAATATCTTCAGCGCTCAGCCAATTTATTTTCACTTTGCAATGATTGGCAATGCCAGCGTGCTTAATGGCTTCAATGACCGAGATATAGGAATCGCCGAAAGAAAAATCACCGCTGGCAAAATACTTGCCGACGATACCGATATTAACCACTGGGGCTTTAATCTTGGAAGCGGTCACCATCTTCTTCCAAGCAGTATTGTCATTCTGCCGAGAGACCAAGCCGAATTTTTCGAGTATCCGCTGGCCCAGATTATCTTTTTCAAAATTCAAAGGGATATCATAAATAGAATCGACGTCCGGCGCAGCAATCACGGCATCCAAAGGAACATTACAGTTCAGAGATAATTTCTCCCGGCGGCTCATATCAATCGGCTTCTCGCTGCGAGCCACTAAGAAATCGGGTTGAATACCAGCGCCCTGAAGATTCCTGACAGCATGCTGCGTCGGTTTAGTCTTCATCTCGCCAATCTTATTCGGAATCGGCAGATAGGAAACCATAACGAAAAGAACGTCCTTAGGATGGAAGAGTTTCATAACCCGAGCCGCTTCTAAGAAGAGGAGGTTCTCATACTCGCCGACTGTGCCGCCGATTTCAATAATCATCACCTCGGCTTTTGTCTTCTCCACCGCTTTCTCAATCCGTTCCCGGATTTCTTGAGGGATATGCGGCACCACCTGCACGCATTTACCCTTATATTCCAAGTTGCGTTCCCGGGCAATGACGCTCTGATAGACTCGACCGGTCGTCATGTAATTCTCCCGATAGATATTGGTGTTTAAAAACCTTTCATAATTGCCGATGTCCTGGTCAGTTTCGTCGCCGTCTTCGGTCACGAAGACCTCGCCGTGTTCAATCGGATTCATAGTGCCGGCATCGACATTGATATAGGGATCCATCTTAATGGCGCTGACTTTATAGCCATGCGCTTGCAGAATCTGACCAATGGAAGCGGTCGTTACCCCCTTCCCGACTCCCGACATGACTCCGCCGACGACGAAAATGAATTTGGTTGACATAGGCATAAGTATTCTACTTGACATTTATAAAATATAGTGATGTAATAATCTAAACTTTAACAATTAAATATGAGAATAAACGCAATATTAAAGTTGGTTTTCAACGGTAAGATTTGGTTTTTGCGGGACAGTAATAATGAAAATATTGCCTATGACGCTTCAGCCGAAAATATCGCCGCCACTATCATCAAAGATTATCCAGCGGTGGCCAATGATATCAGAATATCCTCTCAAGTTTACGCCGACCCGTCTTTGCTCGACATCAGCGGAACCGACCCTAGTCAACAAAAAGGATTTATCACAAAATTCCTGAATAAGTTAGGCATCGATACCGGAGATGAAAATAATATTGATGATGAAGATGATAATGAAGAACAAGAGGATAGACCAGAAAAAGTTCAGAAGCAGTCCAGCTTAAACAAAAAGAAAAAGAAACAACGGCCAGAAAGCAATATCAGGTCAAGCTTCAACAACAGCATGCATAAAAAATAAAAGAACAACCAAAAAACCAAAGGGGCGACAAAAGTCGCCCCCTTTTTTTATTTCTTCACTTTTTTCAAGATCTCCAAGGCCTTGTTGAATTGTGGGTCTAAACCCTTGTCCGCATCTTCAGTGGTCAACTTAACTTCTATATTCGGGGTCAAACCTTTTTCATTAATAAAGTCACCAGCCGGGGTCAACCATTTCGCGATGGTCACCTTAATGGCGGCGCCGCCGGATAAATCACTCAGGCTCTGAACAGAACCCTTACCGTAAGTCGTCTCGCCAACGATGGTCGCTTTCTTATAATCCCTGAGTGCACCTGCCAAGATTTCCGAAGCGGAAGCGCTGCCTTGATTAACCAGGACGACGGTCGGGATATTCTTTAAACGGCCGCTACCAGTGGACGGATATTCATTGCGGCGGTTATTATTGAATTGTTCAGCCACAATCGGACCTTCAGACACCCATTCACTTGCCATATTAACGGAGGTCTCAAGATAGCCACCCGGATTATTGCGGAGGTCAAGGATAAGGCCCTTCGGATTCTTCAACAAAATATCTTTTACAGCCTTATTGAATAATTCTTCGGTGTCGTTATTGAAGTTGCTGACGCGAACGACATAGATGCCATCGGCGCGCATTTCTGTCTTCACGCTTTTGACGATAATAATGGAGCGGGTGATGACGATATCGCGGGGCTTTTCTTTGCCACGGATAATGGTCAAGGTTACTTTCGTATCTTTCGGACCGCGTATTTTTGAAACAACTTCGCTAACCGTCAGGCCGATAGTGGACACACCGTCCACGGCATAAACCTTATCTCCGGAGCGGATACCGGCTTTCTGAGCAGGCATATCGTCAAGCGGCGAAATAATGGTCGTGATGTCATTGCGCATACCGACTTCGGCGCCGATGCCTTCAAAAGTCCCGGCTAAATCATCGGCAAATTGCTGTGATTCTTTCGGGGTCATGAAAACGGTATAAGGATCGCCGACTGACTCCGCTAAGCCCTTGAGGGACCCGTAAAATAGGTCTTTATCAGTCACTTTATTCTTATCAACGTAATTAGTCTTCAAGCTATCCCAAACTTCCCAGTACAGATTAAAATCCAGCTGATCAGCCGCGGATACTTTCCCGCCATTAGCCGCTTCATCGGAATACGCCAGAATCCGATTACCTTGGGAAAGATGACTTCTTCCGCCTTGGCCGAGATAAAAACCGCCGGCAAAAATGGCAGCGATAAGCACTAGAGCTGACAGACCCAAGCCCATTTTCCGCCAGCATTTCTTCTCTATTCCCTTTATTTTCAGCATTATTTTTTTAAACATGGATTTAGATTTATTTTCTTAAAACTTCCGTCTCTTTGCAAGTATTTTAATTAATATTTTATTATTTAGCAAACTACTCGACACTGATTAATAACTCAGCCTAAATGATGGATTGCAGGGTCTTCAGAGCGTGCGGCAAAAAAGGCAGAGCGATATCTACCAGCTTTAGTAATTGCGGCGCGACTACTGAAGAGGTTAACTGATTGCCAAAAAAATGGCCGATTAAAGCGTATTTGGAAACGATATAGACTAATAAGCCGATAGATAGAGCTCCTTCGAATAAGCCGAGCGCAAAACCTAACAAATTATTAATATACTTACTACCTGGGATAATGGCTAAAAGATTAAAGACTTTTTCTATAATCAAGAAGATTAAAGCGGTCACTCCCTTAGCTATGGCAAAAACAAGCAAAAAGGCGATGACTTTCGACAAACCGCTATGAGCTGACATCCAGCCGTTTAAAAAACTTAAATTCAGACACCACTCATAGACGTTGAGATAATAATTACTAGCCACATAAGCACCGACAAAGAAACCGGCGATATTACCAATAAGCTTGATTACTCCCTTGAATAATCCATTAACGGCGAAAGCGCCGATGATGACGAGCAGGAAGATGTCGAAGATTGACATAGATTGGCGGAAAATGTTTTCTTCGCTTAGATGATTTCTGTGGCTATCCGTTCTTCCGATTGTCGAAACGGATAGCTCTACGAAATCATATGCGCTAAGAAAACATTTTCCTTAATTATTAATATATTTATCACTACACTCTAGGAAATAATATTTCGCCTTTTTTAACCTGTGAGGCAGAAAACTGCTCTTGGATTTTCTGAGAGACGGCCGGGATAAAAGGCTCCAGGAGATAGGCGCAATTAAGAATGGTAGCCGACAAAGGTTTTAAGACCGCTTCAATCTCACTCTTCTCCGTCATCTTCCAAGGGGCGGTCCGAGAAATTATCTCATTGCATTCTTTCAGTTTAGTCCAGATGACCTGCAAAGCCTCATTAAAACGATAACCAGACATACTGACTTCAAAATCCTTGTTAGTCGTCTTCATATCTCCCGCCGCTAAATCAATCTGCAAATCCGTAACGATTTCATTCTTCTCAAGCAAATTTGAAACGCGGGCTGCCAAATTACCTAAGCCGTTAGCGAGATCGGCATTATAGCGCTCGCGGAATTTCTCTTCAGAATAATCACCATCTTCAAAGGGAGACATCTCCGCTAAAAGATAATGACGAACGGCATCAGCCCCATATTTATCGGCTAATTCAAAAGGATCAACGGTATTGCCCGTGCTCTTGCTGATTTTCTGGCCGTTAATAGTCAGGAAGCCAAAAACTAAAACCTGCCGGGAATTCGGCAAACCGGCTGACATGAGCATCGCCTGCCACATGGCCGCTTGCGGACGCAAGTTATCCTTGCCGCAAACCTGCAAGCCCGGCCAATATGTTTTATAATCTTCTGACTCTTCAGGCCAGCCTAAAGTGGAGATATAATTAACGAGCGCATCAAACCAAACATACATGACTTGAGAATCATCGCCAGGCACAGCCACGCCGTGAGGCATCTTTTCTTTAACGCGGGAGATACTGAAGTCCTGTAAACCACTTTCCACAAAGGTCTTAATCTCTTTCAAGCGGCTAGCCGGCAAGACGAAGGACGGATTATCCTCATATAGCTTCAAGAGCTGGTCTTGGTATTTTGAGAAACGAAAGAAATAATTTTCCTCATCAATAATTTCCAGTTCCCTATTCGGATGCCAGGGGCAACAGCTATCGACGAGTTCGGAATCAGTTTTCTCCAACTCGCAGCCGACGCAATATTTAACCTGGTATTGTTTCTTATAGATATCGCCACTCGCTTCACATTTTTTCCAGAAAGCTTGGGCGGCGGCCACATGATCGGCGTCAGTTGTCCGAATATACTTATTATAGCTCAGGTTTAATTTCTCCTTAAGGGGACGGAACTTCGCGGAGTATTCATCGCAATAAGCCTGAACGTCTAGGCCGAGCTCCTGCGCTTTCTGATAAATCTTTAAGCCGTGTTCGTCGGTGCCGGTATTAAAAAAGACTGTTTGGCCGCGCTGCGCCTGATAGCGAGCGATAACATCAGCCTTGATAATTTCCGCTGCAAAACCAATATGCGGCTCCGAATTTATATAAGGCAAAGTGGTGGTAATATAAAAATGTTGAGAATCTGGCATATTTATTTCTTACTAATTAAAACTACGAATTCCCCTTTCAAGCTATGGGGATCTGACTGCAATTTCTTAAGTACCTCGTCCGGTGCGCCACTATAGAAACTTTCAAACATCTTCGTTAGCTCGCGGGCCACTTTTACTTCGACGGGGCTATCCAGTTCCCCGCTCATCTTAATGATTTCTTCCAGTAATTTCACGATGCGGTGTTTTGATTCATAGGCGACGGCCGGATACTCGCTCTTAAAAATCTGCTTAAGCATAGTCTGCCGTCCTTTCTTATGCGGTAAAAATCCCAGGAACAAAAAACGGTCAAAACCGACTCCGGAAATGGAAATGGCAGCCGCTAAGGCCGAAACTCCCGGCACGCTTTCAATTAAGACATCGTCGCCGAATTCTGCCCGTACTGCTGAGACGAGCTTACTCCCAGGATCAGAGATGCCTGGTGTGCCAGCGTCAGTCACTAAAGCTAACTGCTTGTCCTCTCGGAGCAACGCCATAATCTTATCAGCCTTAAGTTCCCCGGAATGCTGATGATAGGAAATGGTGGGTGTCGTAATCTTATAATGATCAAGCAATTTCCGAGAGGTCCGCGTATCTTCACACAGCACAAAATCCGACTCGCGCAAAACGCGTTCGGCTCGATGTGTTAAATCTTCTAAATTCCCGATCGGGGTGGCAACAATTCTAAGTATTCCCATAGATTATTCCATATTATCACGACGCTCCCGGACGTATTTCGTCCAGTCTTCCGCGATTTGCACTAAGACCTTAAACGGCGCTTCAATAATAAAATCAAACAAGAAGATGAAGACGTTGACCTTCGCGAATTCTCCCGACAGCCAGCGACCGACGAGAATTATCGGCATATAGAAAAGGTCGAGCAAGAAGGTAAAGAGATTCTCACGACGCTCCACGATGATCAGATCCTTAATACCCTTCGTCGTCAGCACACTGAAGAAGCTGACAAAAGCTAAGAAGAATAGAAAGATAATCATGCTGACCCAATTGAATTGGATCTGATTAAGTGCCCAAATAACGACGAGGATGGAGAAACAGAAAGAAGCGGCGTAAATAAGATGGAAAATGCCGTCCTTAATCCAGCTACGGCGGGACGGAGCGCGGAGTTCGAGCGGCTGCTTCTTCTCACCGCCAACAAAAGCAATTTCCTTGATGCCATTAACAATTTTATTAGTATTGCTTTCACTCGGCAGTCTGGTGAGGAAAACGATGACAAACAACAAGATGGCCGGAAAAGCGATATTGATACCTAAGGAAACGGGATTCAGAGGCTCATTAAAAAACTTAATAGCCGGCACCTCAATGATGAAGACGAAGACAGACTTGGTCAGGAAGATATACAGGATACCGCGTAAAGCCGAGCGCCAAAGCTTAGACTTGGCCTTGATGTATTTCGCATTACAAACTTTCTTAATGAGCGCTAGAAAGCTCTTCTCGCCATTCTGCAGCTCGTTATAAACCTTAGCCGGGTCGCTGTCGATAGTTTCTGCGAGAATGGAGAAATACAGAGCATAGACGCGGACGATACGATCAAGCTGCTTGATGAGCGGATGAGCTAGCTGAGCATTAATCTTCTCGCGCAGTGGCAAGACATCAGTCGCGATGTTTTTAATCTTATAGACATCGGTTTCGGTTATACTCTCCCCTGACCCGAGCTTCAGCCAATCCGGATTATAATACTTAAACAGAATGAAGCCGAGCATGTCGGCGTCAAGCTTGGAGAAAGTCCGACCGATACTCAAATAAATCTGAATCTCCAAATCTTTTTCGTAAGGGAGATTTGCCGGCAGCTTCAGACTCTTATGCAAAACCGCAAAAAGATTATCAACGATAGTTTGCTTGACGACATTAGGGGCAAGATTCTCCTCAATCTCAAAGGCTGCCATGTTCAGAAGCCAATGGATGAGATTATTCTTTTTGCCAATCAGGTCTTTCGCCTTAATGATATCAGTATTCAGGTTCAGGCCAGTATTAATATTGGCAATAATCTGATTCTTCAACAAGATATACTTTTCCAGGAGACCGGCAATTTCACCGATTTTTGACTCGGGGATGGTGTTGTTTGATAAGTAGCTGCCGCGGATAAGTTCCACCAGCAAGTGCTCGGAGATTTTCGGGCCATCAGTCGCCTTCACCGCCCCTTCAATCAGAATCTGGCGGCGCAGGATGCGGGCAATGGCGTTCTTGCGCAGTAAATGCTCTTCCTCATAGTCCACCGCATTACGGACTTTCTCATAGAAAAAAGCGACACGAGAAATCAGGTCTGAGACCTTGATTTTAGCGATATTTTCGTCGATTTCTTCCTTCTTGTTCTTTTCGCTATAAATTACTTGAAAAAGCTTCTTGGCATAGCCGTTGATTTCCACCTGACGATCTGATTCGCTATGCTTAGCTAAATTTGGACTGACCATATAAAAATTAGAATTAATGAATTCCTTGAGCTTATTGTATATTATTCGGAGACGGAAAGCAATAAAAAAGAGCCATATGTATGTGCATATTGCCGATAAATATTTACAATCTTAGCGAAATAAGCTATATTTAAGGCAGTTCTTTAACGCTTAACTAAAAATAAAAGCCATGGATGAAATACAAATCGAAGCTAATAAAATTCTCGGACAAGCCACTTCTCAAAAAGAGGCTGAAGTGCAGCTCAAAAATATAGGCCTAGAAGACATTAAAATCTTTAAATTTGACGATGATGATCGCTACGGTGAGGCTACTTACAGAGGTGAGAAAATTTGCTTCTGGTGGTACGGCAATGATGATGAGGAATAAAAATACGTTAGTAAAAGCAATCGCTGCTATTTGGCAGCGATTTTTTATTTGTCATTAACTAAACAAATTCAATTATTGCTCAATATAGCCGCCAAGGACGCTGAATAATCAGATGCGATTAAGTTAATAACCTAAGATTCGCCAACCCAAAGACTTGACAAAATCAGCCAAATATCATAATCTTTCAGCATTGAACAAATACCTTAACAAATAAATAAAATCATGAAGAAAATTATGGGAATTTTAACGTTATTAACGTTATTTATAGCTCTGGCTTGCCAAGCGCAAACAAGCTTGGAAGTTAATGAGAATGGAAAATATCGATTAGCTAAAGACTCGGCTAACGACACCTGGAGGACTTCAAGAATTACCGCTGAACCTGCCGCTGAAGCATACGTGGATTACTTTAACCAAGCCATTACGCAGCCCGGTATACCCGTCGTCGTAAAAAAGGAGACTGCGAAAATACTGCGATACAAGCCGCTATTTAGGCAAATTAGAGAAGTTGACCGCTTAGAAATCGTGTATAATAGCTCTGATAAAAGAATAAGAACCATGAAATCGCGCGGAGCGGAAGAAAAAAAGGACCCAGTTCTGGCAGCCTTAATCATTTTTTCCTTACTAAGCACGATAATCCTTTACATTTTTGAGAGAACCAATAATATTGGTCTGGGGTCCCATTTCTTTATAGCCTCTATTTTCATTACATTTATTGCCGCCTGCGCCCTTATCATCAAGGCCATAGTCAATAATACTGGCATGCTTTCTCTTTCCGGTGTATTCGTCTTTCTGGCAGCCTTCGCTGTAACCAGGATCAGCATATCTGATAGGCGTGAGCTTTGGTCTGTAGTTTATTTACTATCCATAGTGGCAGCTATGATTCACATGTATATTTAACCGGGGTTGAAAAAACCAAGCCGCTCTTCTCAGCGGCTTTTTTATATTTAATATTAGCATAATGATAAGATATGCTAGCGGTAATGCCCTGCCCTTAAGTGACCCTTGACATTGCCCCCTAGATTCTGTATTATTTTAATAGATAAAAAGTTCCCTTCCGGGCCTTTTTTTAAATAGAGAAATTCTAACAATATGAACAAATTAACCACTTATTTCAAAGAGTCCGTTATTGAGCTGAAAAAGGTAACTTGGCCTACTAAAAAGGAGACCTATAACTACACCCTGTTAGTCATCGGCATTAGCATTGGCATCGCCCTCTTCTTAGGCTTGCTTGACTACCTCTTCACCCAGGGCTTCCAGGCCTTAATCAATAGATAAATTAGCTTTTATAATACATAGTTCTTAAATTTATGGCCAAGCAACTTTTAAACCAAGGCCGCCGCTGGTATGTCATCCATACCTATTCCGGCTACGAAGAGAATGTCTCTCAAAACCTCAAACAGAGAGTTGAATCTCTGGACATGGAAGATAAAATCTTCAGCATCCTCATTCCGACCGAGAAGAAGATCAAGATGAAGAATGGGAAACGTAAAGTCACTGAAGAGAAAATCTTCCCGGGATATATTCTCGTCGAGATGGAAGTGACTGACGAATCCTGGTATATCGTCCGAAACACTCCGAACGTCACCGGCTTTATCGGCACCGGCACCATCCCAACCCCGATCAGCGACACCGAAGTCAAAGCCTTGCAGAAACGCATGGGCGTGGAAGAACCGAAGTTCCAGATCGATGTCATCATCGGTTCCCCTGTCAGAATCAACGAAGGACCATTTAAGAATATGGAAGGTAAAGTGACCGCTATCGACGAAGCTAAGGGTAAGGTCAAAGTCTCTGTTTCTATGTTCGGCCGCGAGACGCCAGTAGAACTGGACTTCCTGCAGATTAAGAAAGTATAATCAGATAGTTAATAAACGAGCGGGCTTCTAACGTTCACATTAAATAATCATATGGCAAAAAAAAT